>JAWWPV010000200.1:0-3151 GCA_033854775.1 Trebonia sp. | reverse complement strand
GCCGGCGACGTGTTCTCCTCCGAGGACCGCCTCGGCACCTGGCGCCACCTGCTGGTGGCAGTGCGCTCGCCGCGGCGGATCTTCCTCGCCAAGGCGCTGGCGAGCCTCACCGTCCTGGCGATGTGCGTACCTGGGCTCGCGGTCTCCGGCATCGTCGGCGGACTGGTGGTGGGCAGCCGGCCGTTGACCGGTCTCGACGGTCACCAGCTGGCACCGATCGACGCCGCCGGGAAGCTGCTGCTGGCGTGGCTCTGCGCCATCGCCCCAATCCTCGCCTTCGCCGCGATCGGGCTGCTCGCGTCCGTCATCTTCTGCCGCTCCCCGGTCGGCCTGCTGCTGCCCGCCTTCGGCGGGCTGGGAATGCAGGTGGCGTCGCAGGTGCTCGCGATGCCGGCCGCCGTCCGCGTGACGCTGCCCAGCTTTGCCTTCCTCTCCTGGAACGGCCTGTTCACCAGCCCGCCGCAGCTGGGCTCCCTAATCGCTGGCGTTGCCGTGAGCCTGGCGTGGGCCGCGGTCGCGACCGCGCTGGCGTACCTGCTCTTCACGCGGCGTGATTTCACCAGCCTGGCGCACGACGGCTCGGTGCGGATGGCGATCACCTTCGGCATCGTGCCGCTGCTCGCGGTGTGGGCACTGTCGGCCGCTGTGGTGGCCGCGGCGACCGGGGCCACGGGCTCCGGGATCGACCAGGCGAAGCTGCAGCGGTCACTCGCGACATCATTCGCCCACCTGTACCGCGTGCAGAGCCAGGAGCTGTACCACCTGAATGTCACGGAGGCGCAGTTGCGGGTCACGGCGTCCTGCACGAAGGGGTCCGGCCTGGTCGCCGACGTTGGGCCAGGGAACGACTGGCGCTGCACCGTCTCCTGGCATCTCCCCGGCGTCAACAACGCGGTCGGACAGGCCGTGTACCAGCTTGACGTCAGCGCGAACGGGCGGTACGTCGCCGACGGCGACGGGCCGAACGAAGTGAACGGCTACTTCGTGGTGCGCACCCCGTACGGGATCGCACCGAACCCGCTGTGGCAGTTCGACGGCCTAGTCGACCTGCTATCCCCCACATCGAAGGGATAGACCCTGACATGCAGGTAAAACGCCAACGCCGAGCTAAGTGGAAGTTCACGCTTCCCCGGCGCTTCGGCGACACCAAGGTGCGCGTGGTCACGGCAGGCGCGGTCGCGGCCGCCCTCGTCGTTACCGGAACCGGGCTCGCTTTCGCGACCACCAACGGGTTCGGCACCGACCAGGTCGGCCAGACCGTCAGCCAGGGCCTGGTCGTCTCCGACGACCAGGTCATCAAGCCGATCGGTGACCGCCTGCTGACCCAGATCGGCAAGTTCATGGGCTCGACGGTCAGCCCGGACGGGCGATTCCTGGCGGCGACCAGCGCCGACAAGTCGGTGGTCCTGCAGATCTTCGACCTGTCGAGCTACAAGCTCATCTGGACGGTCGGCACCGCGTCCGGGGTCAACCAGACCCTGTCCGATGGCACTGTCGGCCAGGAAGGCCCGACGTACTCGCCGGACGGCAAGTTCCTCTGGCTTCCCGAGCAAGACGCCCTGACCCGGTTCCCGGTCAACTCCGACGGCTCCCTCGGCGCGCCGACCCGTTTCCCGCTCCCGACGGCGGGCACCCACCTTTCTGGTAACAACCAGAGTCCGGTGCCCAACTCCGCGCTGGTGGGCCAGACCACGTACTCACCCGACGGGTCCACCCTGTACGCCGCGCTCAACGGCCAGAACAGCGTCGTGGCGCTCGACCCCGGCACCGGTGCGGTCGAGCACACGTGGAACGTCGGCATCGCCCCCCGTGGGCTCGCCTTCGTCGGCGGCAAGCTCTACGTGAGCGACGAGGGCGGCCGCCAGGCCAAGCCCGGCGACACCACCATGGACTCCTACGGCACCCAGGTGCCCGCCAACGGGTACCTGGGCACGTCGGCGACCGGAGCCGTCAGCGTCATCGACCCCGCGAACCCGTCCGCGGCGGTCGGGTCGATCGCCGTCGGGCTGCACCCGACCGCGATGTACGCCGACGGCAACGCGCTGTTCGTCGCCAACACCAACAGTGACAGTGTCTCGGTCATCAACACGACGACGAACCAGGTCGAGCAGACGATCGAGACCAAGCCGTGGCCCGAGTCCTCGGTGGGGTACGAGCCCGACGGCATCGCCATGACCAAGGACGGCCACCTGCTGGTCACCCTGGGGAGGGCGAACGCCGTCGCGGTCTACCAGTACGACGGCGCGCCGAAGGAGCCGGTCAGCTACATCGGCCTGCTGCCGACGGACTACTACCCCGCGGACGTGGCGACCGTCGGCGGCCAGATCGTCGTCACCAACACCCGCGGCATCGACGCGCGCGGCCCCGCCCTCACGACCTCCAAGGGACCGGGCACAGTCCCCGTGACCGGCCACGACACGCACAGCACCACCGCGTCCCTGACGCGCTTCACCCTGCCGAGCGACCGGGACATCGCCAACTACACCGGGACGGTCTTCGCGCAGAACGGCTGGGGCAAGCACGACGTCCAGGAGGCCAAGGGCAGGAAAGCGGTGCCAGTCCCGGTCCCGACGCGCATCGGCGACCCGTCCGTGATCAAGCACGTCTTCTTGATCGTGAAGGAGAACCGCACCTACGACCAGCTGTTCGGCGACATTAGCAAGGGCAACGGCGCCCCGACCCTCACGCAGTTCGGCGAGAAGGCGACGCCCAACCAGCACGCGCTGGCCGAGCAGTTCGGCCTCTACGACAACGTGTACGACGTCGGTACCAACTCGGCCGAGGGCCACAACTGGCTCATGCAGGGCGACAACCCCGAGTACAGCGAGTCGTCCGCGGGTGAGTACCAGCGCAGCTACGACACCGAGGCGGACGTGCTTGGCCACCAGCGCTCGGGCTTCCTGTGGACGGCCGTCGAGTCCGGCGGCGCGACGGCCAGGAACTACGGCGAGTTCGAGTACATGCAGGGCAAGCCGTCCGGTGCGTGGCAGCAGTACTACTGCGCGACCAAGAGCGTGATGGCCGGCGGTGACCCGGCCCAGCTGACCGCGGCGGGCCTGAAGGGCAATTACGGCTCGGCGATCCCGTCGCTTAACGCGATCGCCGACCCGCTGTCCCCGCCGTTCGACCTGTCGATCCCTGACATCTACCG
>JAWWPV010000199.1:0-5311 GCA_033854775.1 Trebonia sp. | reverse complement strand
GGCATCACCGAGGCGTCCACGATGCGCAGGCCGGCCAGCCCGCGGACGCGGAGCAGCGGGTCGACGACGCTGTCGAAGCCGCTCGCCGACATCGCCACGTCGCCGCCCATCGCGCAGGTCCCTGCCGGGTGGTAGGCGGTGACCACGCTACTTCTGATGAAGTCCCGCATCTCGTGGTCGGTGTGGATTCCGTCGCCCGGCGAGAGCTCCTCGGCGCAGATCTTCGACAGCGGCGCGGCGGTCCCGTAGTCGCGCGCCATCCGCACGCCGACCGCGAGCGCGTTGAGGTCGCGCACGTCCGAGAGGTAATCGGGGTCGATCAGCGGGCGGTGCCGCGGGTCGCGGGAGGCGAGCTTGAGGCGGCCCCTGCTGGCCACGTCGACCAGCGTGACGAGCACGGTCATCGCGCGCCGCGCCGGTTCGGTGAGGCCCTGCTCGCGGAAGGCTACCGGGAGGACGTGCCATTGCAGGTCGGGCGCGGACAGCCGCGGGTCGCTGCGCGCGAACCCGCCCGCCTCGGCGATGTTAGAGGTGAGCGGGCCCTTGTGGGTCATCCGCCACCGGGCGAAGTCCCGGTTCCTGGTGGACTCCCACAGGCCCTTCAGGCTCGGGGTCGACCAGAGCACCGGCACGGCCGGGTGGTCCATCAGGTTCGCGCCCACGGCGGGCACGTCGGCGAACACGTAGATGCCGGCCTCCCGCAGGTGGTCGGCGGGCCCGATGCCGGACAGCATGAGCAGTTGCGGCGTCCCGATCGCGCCCGCGGCCAGGATGACCTCGGCCGCGGCGCGTGCCGTCTCGTCCCTGCCCTGGAAGCGATAGGTCACGCCCGCGGCGCGCCCGCCCTCGATGACGAGGCCGGTGGCGAGGGCGTTGGTGACAATCGTCAGGTTCTGCGGCTTGTCCGCCAGGTAGGCGTCGGCGGCGCTGCACCGCACGCCGTCCCGCTGGGTCACCTGGTAGAAGCCGACACCCTCCTGCTGCGCCCCGTTGAAGTCGTCGTTGGCCAGGGCGCCGCGCCGGATGGCCGCCTCGATGAAGCGCTCGGCGTGCTCGGACTTGTGCCGCAGGTCCTGGACCGGCAACGGGCCGCCCGCGCCGTGGTACCGGCTCTCGCCGCGGGAGTTGTCCTCGGCGCGGCGGAAGTAAGGGAACAGGTCGTTGTAGCCCCACCCGGTGCAGCCGTAGGTGCCCCGCCAGGCGTCGTAGTCGTCGCGGTGGCCGCGGACGTAGGTCATCGCGTTGATCGCGGACGAGCCGCCAAGCGCCTTACCGCGCGGCCAGTAGACCGGGCGGGCGCCGGCCCGCTCCTGCGGGATCGTGACGTAGTTCCAGTCGTACTGGCTGCGGAAGAGCCGACTGTACGCCGCGGGGATGCGAACCTCTTCGACGGCGCCGGCGTCTGGCCCCGCCTCAAGGAGGAGAACCTGGGTGCCCGGGTCCTCGGCGAGCCTGGCGGCCACCACGCAGCCCGCGCTCCCGCCGCCCACGATCACGTAGTCGAACACACGGTTACCCTATCGGGAAACCAGTGCGCAACTGGGCAAACCAGGGTCCGGCGGGCCCCCGAGAAACCGCCGGACCCTGGGGTTGGCGCTTGTGACTACCGAGTGTCACTTTCATGGCCTCTTCTTTTTACGATCGATTCAATACCCAGGTAAGCGCCATGATCACATCGGTCAGACGACTACTTAGAGTGACTAAGCTACGGTGTCCCGTATGACGGACGACAGCCGCGACACCCCAGTCGTGCTCTCCAGGATCTACACGCGGACCGGCGACGACGGCAGCACCGCCCTCGCCGACGGCGCACGGGTCCAGAAGACCGACCCACGCCTGGCCGCCTACGCCGACACAGACGAGGCCAACTGCGCGATCGGCGTGGCGATCACCGCGGGCAATCTCCCCGAGGACATGGTGCGACTGCTCCGGCGGATCCAGAACGAGCTCTTCGACGCGGGCGCCGACCTGGCCACTCCCCGGCCGGAGACCCCTCCCGAGTACCCGCAGCTGCGCATCGACGAGAGCTACGTAACGGCCTTGGAGGCCGCCTGCGACGAGTACAACGCGGCGCTTCCGACCCTGCGGTCATTTGTGCTGCCGGGCGGCACCCCCGGCGCCGCCTTGCTGCACACGGCAAGAGCCGTGACCCGGCGCGCGGAGCGCACGGCCTGGTCCGCGGTAGCCGCGCACGGTGCGACGATCAGCACCTGGCCAGCCAGGTACCTCAACCGGCTTTCCGACCTGCTGTTCATCCTCGCGAGAGCGGCCAACGCCGAATCCGGGGACATTCTCTGGCACCCAGGAGGAGACCGCTAGCCGCGGGTGCTCAGCTTAAAGAGAAGTCGCCCAAGTAGGAGCCGGGCGGTGAGGCCTCCAGCCAGGCAAGGAAGCCGGTCAGCGCCTGGTCGGTCATGGCGAGTTCGACGTGGTCATCGGCGGGGGAACTGGGAGCTTCGGGAGAGGGCACGGCGGAGACCTCGACGACGATCCGGTCCGCGCCGAGGGCGACCGTCTCGGCCGGGTCCGCCGGACGGCGGGAGACCACGCCGAACGCGCGCCGGTGGAAGACGTACTCGGGCCGGAGCAGCACGCCGAGCGCGCCGTACCAGCGCAGCGAGTCGTGCTGGTAGGACAGCACGCCGAGACGCCACGCGCCAGAGCCGGCGGGCCGGCGCAGTGCGCAATCGACGGTCCCGCCGCTGCGCTCAAGGAGGTAGCGGCGGGACGCGAGGGCGACGGCGGCGAGGAAGATGAGCACCAGGACGACAGCGAAGATCCATACCGCGTCCGTTAGCGCTCTCCCCACCGCCGCTCCGCCGGAAACCGTCGCCGGGCCGGGCTCAGGCCTGTTCGCCCGCGGCCCGCAACCGGGCGCGCGCGTACCTGACCTCGACCGACTCCTCGGCCGCCGACGCCGAGGCGGCCTCGGCGGCAGCGGCGTCCAGGTCGGCCCGCGCCTCAGACACTTCCACGTCGTCCGCCAGCAGGCCGGCCGACGTGAGGATCGACACCCGGTCGTCCGTCACGGACAGGAACCCGTCCCTGACCGCGGCCCTGACCTCCGCGCCGGGCTCGTCGCCGCTCGCCTCCGGCTGGATGCGAACCAGGCTGCCGGGTGACAGGATGCCGAAAACCGGCGCACGCCCGGACAGGACGCCGATGTCACCGTCGATCGTCTTCGCGATGACCATGCCCGCCTCGCCGGACCAGAGTGACCGGTCCGGCATCAGCACCTCGACGTGAAGGGTCACGAGCGCTCCAGCTCCTTGGCCTTGCGCTCGACGTCCTCGATGCCGCCGACCATGTAGAAGGCCTGCTCCGGAAGGTTGTCGTACTTGCCCTCGGTGACCGCCTTGAACGAGGCGACCGTCTCTTCAAGCGGCGTGAACACACCCGGCTGGCCGGTGAACTGCTCGGCCACGTACATCGGCTGGGACAGGAACCGCTCGATGCGCCGCGCCCGCTGCACGGTGACCTGGTCGTCCTGGGACAGCTCGTCGATGCCGAGGATCGCGATGATGTCCTGCAGCTCCTTGTACCGCTGCAGGATCTGCTGGACGGTCCGCGCCACGTTGTAGTGCTCCTGGCCGATGTACCTGGCGTCCAGGATCCTGGAGGTGGAGTCGAGCGGGTCCACCGCCGGGTAGATGCCCTTCTCGGTGATCGCCCGGGACAGCGTGGTCGTCGCGTCGAGGTGCGCGAACACCGTGTGCGGGGCCGGGTCGGTGATGTCGTCGGCGGGCACGTAGATCGCCTGCATCGAGGTGATCGAGTGACCACGGGTCGAGGTGATCCGCTCCTGGAGCTGGCCCATCTCGTCGGCCAGGGTCGGCTGGTAGCCCACGGCGGACGGCATGCGGCCGAGCAGCGTGGACACCTCGGAACCCGCCTGGGTGAACCGGAAGATGTTGTCGATGAACAGCAGCACGTCCTGCTTCTGCACGTCGCGGAAGTACTCCGCCATCGTCAGGGCGGACAGGGCGACCCGGAGCCGGGTGCCCGGCGGCTCGTCCATCTGGCCGAACACCAGCGCGGTTTCGTCGATGACGCCGGTCTCGGTCATCTCGAGGAAGAGGTCGTTGCCCTCACGGGTCCGCTCCCCCACGCCCGCGAAGACGGAGACGCCACCGAAGTTCTTGGCGACCCGGCGGATCATCTCCTGGATGAGCACGGTCTTGCCCACGCCGGCGCCGCCGAACAGGCCGCTCTTGCCGCCGCGCACGTACGGGGTGAGCAGGTCGAGGACCTTGATGCCGGTGACGAACATCTCGGTCTTGGACTCGAGCTGGTCGAGCGGCGGGGCGAGACGGTGAATCGGCCACCGCTCGGTGATGTTCAGTGACGACTTCGGCACGTCGAGCGGGTCGCCGAGGACGTTGAACACGTGGCCCTTGGTCACGTCGCCCACGGGCACCGAGATCGAGGCACCAGTGGAAGTCACCTCGGCCCCGCGGACCAGGCCGTCGGTCGGCTCAAGCGAGATCGCGCGGACCATGTTGTCGCCGATGTGCTGCTCGACCTCAAGGGTCAGCGTGCGCGTCTCGCCGCCGTACGTGATGTCCACGTGCAGCGCGTAGTAGATCTCCGGCATCGCCTCGGCCGGGAACTCGATGTCGACGACCGGGCCGATGACCCGGGCGACACGACCCGTGCTGCTGGCGGTCTCGTTTTCTGCTAGGTCACTCACTGGCGCGGTCATGACTGGTTACTCACTCCCTGCGTTCGCTTCAGCGAGCGCGTTCGACCCGCCGACGATTTCGCTGATTTCCTGGGTAATCTCGGCCTGCCGGGCGTTGTTCGCTTCCCGGGTCAGCCGGTCGATGAGGTCGTTGGCGTTGTCCGTCGCGGCCTTCATCGCGCGCCGCCGCGCGGCCAGCTCGGAGGCGGCCGCCTCGAGCATGGCGTAGTAGATCCGGCTGGCGACGTACTGCGGCAGCAGCGCGTCGAGCACGACGTCCGTGGACGGCTCGAATTCATACGAGGGCAGCGCGCCGCCGGGGCGGGCGCCCTCCCTCTCCTCGATCTCCATCGGCAGCAGCCGGCGGACCACCGGCCGCTGCGTCAGCATCGAGACGAACTCGGTGGAGGCCAGGTAGATCTCGTCGACGCCGCCGTCCTTCGTTTCCCGCTCGAAGGCGTCGAGCACGGCGGTGGCCAGTCGCTCGGCATCGGCGTAGGTCGGCTGGGCGGAGAACCCGGACCATTGCTCCACCATCTCGAGGTCGCGGAACCGGTGCCAGCCGATGCCCTTGCGGCCCGCGACGTAGTTAAGCGTCCTGATGCCGTTGTCGGAGTTGCGCTGCCGGAG
>JAWWPV010000198.1:0-4253 GCA_033854775.1 Trebonia sp. | reverse complement strand
GAGCTTGTCCCAGAACATCGCGTAGTTCTGCGAGAACTCGAAGTCCTTGAGCCCCGTCTTGCGCATGACGCCGACGCGCAGGAGGTTCAGCCCGGCGAACAGCCAGCCGCGGCCGCTCCGCTCCTGGTTCGTGACCTTCCAGTCGTCCAGCGTCGTCGACAGTGAGTGGTCGATGCTGCTGATGATCTCCCGGTTGATGGCGACGTCGTCGACGGTCACCCGGGTCACGGCGTTCTGGGCGAGCCGGTAGGCCGGGCTGGCCGAGAAATCCTTGCGCAGTCGTTCCAGGTCGCCGGCAGCGAGTGTTTCGTCCATCGCAGCATCCTTTCGTATGGTCTCGGCCTGTTTCCAGGGTAGATGCCGACGCTCAGTTGTTCTGGCTTCATCTCGACGGTGTCGATTCCGGGGCGGGTCGTTCGTGACCTAGGTAGAAGACGGCGGCCTGACCTGGCCGTGGAGCTACTTCGGGAGGCGACAGCAATGGGTGCCATACGGGTGCACGAGTTCATGACCCTCGACGGCGTGATCGACACGCCGACGTTCACGTTCGAGTACGGCTTCGACCCCAAGATGGGCGAGGCGATCGCCGGGGCCATGGGCGGCTGCGAGGGGATCCTGCTCGGGCGGACCACTTACCAGATGTTCGAGCCGGCGTGGTCACCCCGGACTCCGGCGGACGACCCGGGGGCGCCGTTCATGAACGACACGATGAAGTACGTCGTCTCATCGACCCTGGAGAAGGCCACCTGGCGCAACTCCGAGGTCGTCGGTCGCTACGACCCCGCCGTTATCCAGCGGCTCAAGGACGGCGCGCCCGGCGGGCTGTACGTCAGCGGAAGCGGAACGCTGGTCCGGGCCATGATCGCCGACGGGCTGGTGGACGAGTTGCACCTGTTCGTGTACCCGGTGACGCTCGGGACGGGGCCGCGGCTGTTCGAGGGCACGCCGGCCGGGAAGTGGGCCCTGGCCGCGAGCCAGGCCTACGACAATGGCGTGCTGTACCTGCGGTACCACGCCTAGGCGTCGCGGACGCCGAGGGCGCGCCGGTAGACGATCGTTTCCGTTGGCGAGGAGTTGTTGATGCCCTCCTTCTGATAGCGGGAGTGCAGGCGCTTGACGAACTCGTGGATGATCAGGGCCTGCGCGCTAATGTCGGCGGCGCGCAGGCCGACGTTAAAACTGATGCCGGATCCGCCGAAGGTGTTGTACCGGACGGTGGGCTCGTGTTCGAGAACGGCCCCCTCGACCTCCTGCATCACCTCCTGGCCGACCTCGATGGTGACCCGCTCGACGTGGTCTAGGTCGCTCTCGTAGCTGACGCTGCACGCGACCGTCACGGATATCTCGTGCTCGGGCAGGTGGTAGTTGGTGACGATGGATGACGCCACCGTGGCGTTCGGGACGACGAGGATGTTGTTCGGGAGCTGGCGGATGATCGTGTTGCGCCAGTTCGTGTCTTCGACGTACCCCTGCATCCCGTTGTCCAGCTGGATGAAGTCGCCCGGCTGCACCTTGCGCGAGGCGAGGATGTGCACGCCTGCGAACAGGTTGCTCAGCGTGTCCTGCAAGGCCAGGGCGACCGCCAGGCCGCCGACGCCCAGGGCGGTAAGCAGCGGCGTGATGGCCACGCCAAGGCTGTCGAGCAGGACCAGCCCGCCGATCGTCCACACGATCACCCGGGTGATGCTCACGAAGATGGTTGCCGATCCCGAGGTGCCCGCATGGGACGTCGCCCCGGCCCGCACGGCCGCCCCGGCCACCTTCGCGCTGCCCAGGGAGACGACCACGATGATGACCGCGACCAGCGCATGGTCGGCGTCGTACCGGTAGGCGCTGCGCAGCGGCAGGGCCAGGACCGCGGCCCAGGCACAGCCAACCCCGAGGCACCAGGGGGTGACCAGGCGGAGGAACGCGACCACGATGTCGCCGCCGCGCCAGCGGGTCCCCTCTGTCTTGCGGTGCAGGCGGGTGCCGAGGCGCCGGAGCACGAGAGCACCGATGACTCCTGCCGCGAGGTAGGCGCCCGCCACGATCCAGGTGTGCGAACTGACAGATCCTGTCATCTTCTGTCCTTCCGCGTTCGATGGCCGTGGGCGGGTCCCGGCCACCGAGGGTACCCGCAGACCCTGCCCCTGAAGGGGCATAACGCGAGGAGCGTGGCAGTCAGTGAGCGCGGGATCACCCGCGGCTGCCGGTGACCGTAGCGCCGGAACGGTCACCGCGCCCTCGTTCGGAATAAAAGCTTTGAGTATCCCGAACGATGGCGGCTTCCTCTTTCCCGTGCCATTCCCCGCCGGTCTGCGCCGCGTGCGGATCTGACGGCGGCTTGCGTCATGTTCGCAAGGAACCGTTCACATTGGGGATACGACACCGCTTCATCAGCGTCCAACATCGGAATCGTACGTAGCGGCAGGGGACAGGCGCCGCAGGTGGTCTTACGAGCGATCAGGGGCAATCATGGACCTAACAGTGCGCGTCCGTCCTAGCGATCACGGCACTGTCGTGCGGGTCGGCGGCGACTTCGACGTCGAGGCTGATGAGGCGTTTCAGGAGATCTTGCTGCACATCATGCGCACGTACAGCCCGCGGCTGCTGCTAGATCTGGCGGGCGTCGCATCCATGGATTGCGCGGGTTTGCGGGCGCTCCTGATGACCCGTCGGCAAGCCGAAATGCGAAAGGGATCGGCGCGGCTCGTCGCGGCCTCTGGGATCGTCCGCCGGGTCATTACCGTAACCGGGATGAAGGATATTTTCCCGGTCAGCGGTTACGGTGAGATCGCGCCGAGCGCCAACCGGGAGGGCTTCAGGCTGGTCGCCGACGTCCGCGGCGCATATTCTTAGAATATCGAATTGTTCTTCGATTCAATTCCGCGCCTTAGGCCCCGGGACAGGGTAACCAGAACGAAATTTCCTGCTCATTCTAGGGATGCGACTCTGCGGGACTACCGGTCATATTGATGGGACTGGGTCTCCTGCACAGAACCGGTGTACCGGTAAACAAGCCGGGGACAGCAGCCGTATGTGCCCAACCCGGCGCGGAGGCAGTGCCGCGGTACGGAAGGTTCTGCGTGGTGATCGAGACGGTACGTCATGCGCACGGTCACGGCGGCCCTGCGCCGATGCGGGGACGTGACACCGAGCAGGGCCTGGTCCGCGACCTGCTGGAGCGCGCCAGGCAAGGCAAAGGCAGCGTCCTGCTCGTCGAGGGCGAACTGGGCGGAGGGAAAACGTCGCTGCTGGCGGCGGCGGGCGAGGCTGCCGGGGCCGACGGTTTCGCCGTTGCCGCGTCCACGGCGAACGAACTAGCCAGGTCCGCACCGCTCGCCGCGCTATACGCGGCCTTGCCGTCCGACCCGGCGAGCCCGCCCCCTCGCGAGGGGCCCCCGGGGGGGACGCAGGTCGGCAGCCTGCAAGGTCGACTGGAGGAACTGGCCTCGGTCGGCCATGCCCTGATCAGCATCGATGATGTTCACTGGGCCGACACCGCGACCTTGCACGCGCTCCGGTCGTTGCCCGGCTTGCTGGCGGGGTACCCGTTGGCATGGATACTCGCCCGGGGCACCCATGGCGGAGATCCAGCGGCAGGGACGCTGTTCGACGTCCTGGAATACACGGGAGGTACCCGGACATATCTGGCGCCGCTAACCGGGGAGGCTCAGGCGGCCGTGATGCGGGACATGCTTGGCGGTATCCCGGACGAAGACCTTGCTGACAGCGCAGCGTGCGCGGCCGGCAACCCGCTCATGCTGACCGAGTTCCTCCGCGGCCTGGTAGATGAGGACGCCGTCAGCATCGCCGCGGGCCGCGCCAGATTGCTGTCGAGGACGGTACCGGAAAGATTCCGGGCAGTGGTCAGGAACCGCCTCGGCACTCTCGCGGCCCGCACGAAGTACCTGCTGGAGGCGGGTTCCGTGCTAGGACGTTCCTTCTTGCTTGAGGATGCCGCCGAGATGCTCGACCTCGTCCCTGGATCGCTTCTGGCCGAGGTCGACGAGGCATTGGCGGCCCGGATCATCGTCGCCGACCGGGACTCGATGGCCTTCCGGCACGAACTGGTCTGGCAGGCGGTCGCGGACTCGCTGCCGCAGCCCGTCGCACGGGCCTTGCACCGCCAGGCGGGGCAGATGCTGCTGGCGCACGGCGAAGACACGGTCGCCGCCGCGCGTCACCTGCTGGCCGGGGCTCATCGGGGGGCCGCGGTCGCACTAGCGGGCCTTGACCGCGCGGTTGCCGACGCGGCGCAGTCCTCGCCG
>JAWWPV010000197.1:0-10079 GCA_033854775.1 Trebonia sp. | reverse complement strand
CTCCGCGCCCTCGCCAGACGGGTCGGCGGCGGTGCCCTCAGGCGGGCCGCCACCGAGAAGGTCAACGCGACACACGAACGTGGCCTCGACGCCGATCAGAGCGCCCAGCTCATCCGCGACCGCGCTGAACACCTCGGCCGGACGGGCGCCGGCGGCGACCAGCGTGGCCACGCGCCGCAGCGCGGCCTGTTCATCGGCAAGCTGACGTGGCCGGGCCTCGTCCGGCTGATCACCGCCCGGCCCCGCGCCGGCGCTGCGGCCCGCGCCGGTCCCGGCGTCTGGCGTGCTCACAATGCCGACCGTAACCCGATGCCCAGCGCGAGGCTACTCCGGGCCCGGCGCCAGTATCTCGATCTGGCCAACCCGCACTCGCGTGTCGAACACGGTCAGCTGGCAGTTGGCAGGATTGGCGCCCTTGCCGGTCAGCGCGTCGAACTCCCACAGGTGCTTCGCGCAGGTCAGCGTGCACCCGTTGAGGTCGCCCTCACTGAGCTGGGAACCCAGATGGGGGCAGCGGTCCTCGAAGGCCCGGATCTCGCCGCCGACATTGACCAAGACGATCTTCTTCTCGCCTAGCCGCACTCCGGTCAGTTCTCCGGCCCAGAGGTCTGCGGCGGGCATTACCACCTGCCACGTTGGCATGAGACGGTCCTATCCCGCGAGCCCGGCCTCGGCGAGTACCCGCCGCCTGGCCGAGTCGGCGGCGTTCTGCACAGCCTCGGCCGAAGGACCCCCGGATGGCAATTGCTCGAACAGCTGGGCGAGCCCGGCGGCCGCGGCCTCCGCACGAGGTGTCCACCGGCCGACCCAGCGCCGTAGCACGTCCCGGTTGCCTGCCCGTTGTTCGATCGCGTACCGGGCGAGCGCGAGGCTCCAGCGGGTACAGCGGTCGGCATCGGCGGCGAGATTACCCAGCAGCAGCCAGGTCAGGTCGTCGTTGTTGTCGCGCGCGGCGCTCGCGAGTTGCCGGATGAGGACCTGGTCCAGGGTGGGACGCAGTACCAGGTTCATCGCCGCGAAGCACTCGCCCCAGTCGTAGACGGTCAGCAGCTTCTCCAGCGCTTCCCTGGCCGGCTGCCATGCCTCGTTCCGCTCCCACGCGACCCGTTCGGTGCTGCCGATGGGTGAGCTGGTCGCGTCGGCGAGCTGCCGCGTCCGGTAGGCCACAAGAGAAACCCGGCGCAGCAGGTCACCGGCCCCGAACACAGCGCAGTTGGATATGTAGGACGCGGGTGCCATATATCCCAGGTAGGCGGTGCACATCTGAAGCGCGTGCACCGGGAACCGGGTAGGCGTGAACAAGGTCGCGAGGCACTCCACCCACCGACTGGACAGCGAGGCATCGTGGCCGGCGGAACCGTACTCGTCCAGGACCCGCTCGACGGCGGTTTCCTGCTCGTCTTGCATCGTCACGTACTTGCGGTAGGTGATCTCGTCCGGATCGCGGAAGCCGCGCCAGTCATCCGCCTGCAACGGCGACTTGTCCCGGTAGGTCAAAAACCACATGTTGGCCGGAGTGGTGGGGTTCGACTCCAGTGCCGAGGTGCGATTGGGGCGGGTGGTGTAGTTGAGATTGTGCGTGACGATCTCATACTCGCTGGGAATGCGCCCGAGCTGCCCAAGCGAGCTCCAGGTCTTCAGCCTCCGCTGCGGGCGCGGCGGGCGGGACTCGGTCATGTCGGCTCCCTGGCTCATCCGGACGCTGCCGGCGTACTGGATGGAGGCTTCTCCGTCTTGAGCCGCCATCGCACCTCTTCCGAGGTCATCTCGATGCGCCCGGCGAAGGCGGACATCAGCCCCTCGAGCTGGCGCAGTGAAAAGTCACGCCCGAGATGCCGCTCGATGGACAGGCGGGTTACCCGCAACTCGCCGTCCCCGCTAACCCGGGTGTACGCGCCCCGGTCGACGACGGTGACCTCCTGGCCGGGGTTATCGTCCACGATGGCGGCGACGATGGCGTCCACGTCGTCCGACATGCGCAGAACCGGCCCCACGGGCTTGCTCATCGGGTCTCCTCACGCCGTTACTAAGCCCAGCCGACGGTTACGATGTCCAGCGCTGAAATGCCGGACTCCGCCACGGTGACGTCGCCGGGGACAACGGTGCCGGCGTGGCGGAGCACGAGCCCGGCGTCCCGCGGGGCGACCCGCCTGCCTACCACCTGCGCGGCGACCTTCCTGGCCGCCTGCTCGACGGTGTCAGTGTCCAGCACGACCACGAGCTGGGTGAACACATCGCTGCCGAACATGGCGTTGACCGGTACGGGCTGCGCGTCATCCCGAGCGTGCGAGATCTGCCCGGCCCGCATACCCGGGGCTCCGCAAGGCATTCCTGGCCGGTCCTGCGGCGTTCTGGTGCGTGCATAGGGCCTGGCCCACCGGTAGCCGTAGGCGTCGTCACCCATGACGTCCGGGGTGAGGCCCATCCAGGCCAGGATTCCCGCAAACGTCGGCGGCTGGATCTCACCGCCGAGCAGCCGCTCGATCACCGTCGGGTCATGCAGGGTGTCCCGGTCCTCCCACCAGATCTGCCTGCAGGGCCGTGAGCAGAAGTGGTAGGTGTAGCCGCTGTACGCGAGCGGGTAACTGCGCACCGGGTACTTCTGGTTGCGCGGTGAACCCGCGGTGCCGATGGGCAAGTGACACAGATTGCACAGCCACGGCAGCGTCTCCGGCAGCGTCAGGTCCACCCGGTTGTCGTTGATGTTGCCGATGATCACGTCCCAGACAGGGCCGAACTGCTCTTCCCATCGCGGGTACTTGTCGTGCAGCCAGTCACGCTCCTCAGGGGATACTCCGCCCTGCGGTTTCCACCACACGGTCGGGCGCCAGTACCAGACGCCAAGGTGCTGCGAGTGGTGCCAGGTGTCAAGCCCGGCCATGAACTCGTCCCAGTACCAGGGCTTTTTCAGCCCGTAGTCGCGGAGCTGGTCGACGAACTGCCCGGCGATCCATTCCTGCATGAACTCCTTGTAGGACTGCTTCCGCATCGGCAGCGGCGTGTAGTAGTCCATGCCCGGGCCGGTCAGGATGGAGAACAGCCGGGCGGACACCCAGAAGGTCTTGTCGATGATCCACTGGGCGCGACGCGGATCGTGCTCGACGAGGATCTCCAGCGTGGGGCCGCCTTGCTGCGCGTGCCGTGCCTCATCGGTCTGGATCGACGAGATCATGTTGGCGAAGTTGATGTCGCCGGATTCCAGCGCGTCCGCGGCCAGCGCGACGAACTGGACATTGGTGAACCCGGTCTCGAAGGTGAACGGCAGCTGGATCGCGACGTCGACCACGTTCGGGTTCATCATCATGCCGTCGAAGGTGGCCCGGGCCGCGATGATGCCCCACTGGTTGGTCTGGTACGCCTTGTGCGCCCAGTCGTACTGCGGGTCCTTGCCGAGCAGCCCGTGCGGGAAGTACAGGCTGATCTGGGCATGCCGGGTCTCGTCCAGGGCTCCGAAAATCGCCATGTTGCGCCACGCCGGCGACAGGCCGAACCGCGCCATCCGCAGCTCCGCGTAGACGGCTAGGTCCTCGATGAGCGCGACCGCACCGAAGTGCTCCTTGGCGACCGACTTCCAGCCCTCGTCCAGCTGGTCGAACACCCGGGATTTCTGGAGCACCGCCTTGACCGAGTAGGCGCCGGTCTCCTTCTCTCGCTGCATCGCCACGTACTCGGGATAGGTCATCTTGTAGGGTTCGTCCCACTTTGCCCATGCCTCGCGGGGAACCTTTCCCTGCCCGGACATCCACTCAGGGAACACCGCCTCATAGTCCACGTAGGACAGTTCCCAGTCGAGGTCGCGTGCGATGTCATACCACTTTTCGCGCGCCATGCGTGTCATGGTTTCCTCCTGCTGAGGCCTAATCGACCTCAAGGCAGCCGAGTTGCTTCTTCCAGCCCACGTCGTCCCAGTAGGCGACGATGTCGTCGATCAGCCCGTCGCCGGTCACGGAGAACAGGAACAGGTGCGGCAGCTGGTACTGGCCGCCGGTGCTGGCGACAATGCCGAAGGCCTTGGCCTGCGTCCCGCCGATGCCCACTTCCGCCGCGACATTGCCTTCTCCGTCAGCGCGGAGGCTGGTCACCACGTTGGCCAGGTCGGGGAATGCGTCAATCAAGGTTGTCCAGATCACCTTGCCGACCGTGCGCACCTTGCCTTCGCCGTACAGCACTCGCTGGCGGCCCCATACCTCGAACGGCACGTAGCGGAAGCCGGCGTTGTCCGTGCACTGGTCAACCATGCGCTCGACATCGTGCGCCCGGTAGGCGTCAAAGAAAGCACGGACCGCCGCCTCAGCGCTTTCTTCGCGAGGCCCCGCGCGGGTGCCGACCAGGCGTGCCCCGGTAGTCATCGCCACTTCACACCGCCGTGATCGTGATCTTGTCGAGCCGTTTGACGCCGAGGCGGCGATAGAGCTGGTTCTGGTCCCAGTACGCGATGACAGCGTTGATCCGGTCGTCTGGCGCGACCGTAAGCATCCAGGCCTGGTCAAGGTCGAAGTGCTTCTCCTGGTTGGCCACCGCGAGAAAGGCATCGGCCTGGGTGCCGTCGATGGTGATCTCGGCCACCGCGGTGTTGTCGCCGGTCACGAACAGCCGCCGCACGCGCACTAGCAGGTCAGGGAAGGCCTTGGACAGCTCACGCAGGTAGGACGCGCCGTCGGCCGCCAACGGGCCATGCCGGCCGAGCGGTACCAGGGACACGGTGGCCTCCGGCGTCGTCATGCCCAGGATCCCGTCTACGTCTCCGGCCTGCATACGCGCGAAGAACTCCTCCGCCAGGCTGCGCGCGCTCAACGGTTCACGCCCTCAGCCGCTTCAGCTGGGCGCCGGCGACGGCTTCTGCCGATCCTGGGTTCTGGCCGGTGATCAGGTTCCGGTCAACGACCACGTGGGACACCCAGGCCGCGTCGCCGTCGTCGAAGATCGCGCCGCGGTTCTTCAGCGCTGCCTCCAGATACCAGGGCATGCCGACCTTCCCCGCCTTGGTCTGGTCTTCTTCCTCGTCGGTGAACGCGGTCATCCGGTAGCCATCGAACATCCACGTACCGTCGGACTCCGGGGCGGACAGCAGTGCCGCCGGCCCGTGGCACAGCGCGGCTATGGTCTTGCCCGCGCCGTGCATCAACCGCACGACACGGCCGACGTCAACGCTATCCGCTAGGTCGACCATCGCCCCGTGGCCACCCGGAATGAAGACTCCCTCGAAGTCCAGGATCTCCTCATCGCTGAGCGCGGTCAGGCTGCCGGGCTGGCGTAGTCCGGGAAGCTTGGCGAGGGTCTCGGCCGCACTTTGCGCCCGGGCCTGGCTGGCCTGCCACACCTCGTCCCGGATCTCCCTGATCCGCTTCACGGACAGTCGGCTCGTCACCTCATCGTCTTCCGCGAGCACCTCAATAAAGTCGATGTTGCGCCGCCAGGCGCGGTGCGCCGCCGCCTCAACTGCCTTGCGCGCCTCGGCCGGCTCCATGCTGCTATCCAGCAGGGCGAGGTAGACCCGCCGGACCGCGACCAGGTTCAGCTCGCTGAAATGCGTGAACGTGACCCGCACGCTGTCTTGGTGGTAAGCGAACCTGCGCAGCACCGAGAACATGAAGTCCTCGTCTACTTGCGGATAGTGGAAGAACGGCTCGAGGCCCCACGGATCAGGCTGTGGCACCTTCCCGTCAGGGGTGGCGATCACCACGTCAAGACCCGCGCCGACGAACGCCTCATGGGGCTTCCTGACCTCTTCCGCCCGGTAGCCGGTCGGATGATCGCTGCCGTCCGCCAACCTGATCGTCCGCGCGCTGGATACGATCATCAGCAGCGTAGCCATGCGAACTCCTGTGCTACGAGGGTGACGGGCTCGCCGCTGCCAACGACGTCGGGTGCACGCCACGAACAACCTGCCCGCCCGGAGCGGGGAAACAACCGAATGACACCATCCTGCCCGCCCGGGAGCGGGAGCAACCGAATGCGAACAGAACTGCCCGCACCCGCTACCGCACCTGGGGAACCGCCGGATCCGGCGGGTCGACGGGTTTCCGTCGGTGGTGCCACATCCAGGCGCCGACGGCCGCCAGCAGGCCGCCACGGAGCCAGAGGTCTGCCAGGTTGAATGTCGGGCCGTAGAAAGAGACGTGGATCCAGTCCACCACCCCGCCGTGCAGCGGTGCGGGCGAGCGGGCCAGGCGATCCAGGAAGTTGCCGGCCGCGCCCGCGGCGGCGATCGCGGCACCGGATCTCTCAAGCCGGCTAGCGCCCCTCGCCGCCCAGAACCCGAGCAGGACGACGCCGGGCAGCGAGGCGAGCGCGAGCACCGGCTCGAATCCGGCGCCGAGGCCGAGGGAGGCACCGTGATTGATGACGAGCTGGAACCGCAGCAGCCCGCCGGCGGCGGTGATCCGGTGCCCGCCGCGCAGGGCGGATTCCGCCCATGCCTTGCCGGCGACATCTGCGGCGAGCCCGAGAGACGCTAGCCCGGCGCACCACCACAGGGCAGAACGCGCCGTCGCAGACGCCGGACCGCCCGCGCGAGACTGCCCCATCGCCCGCCTCGGGCCGCATATGGAGGCCATGATGATGCCCCGCCTCTCCGCGCATGTCGGCAGCCCGCCGGAACCCGCGAGGGCTGCGTTAGGCCGTCGCCCGACAGTACCAAGCCATGGAGGTCAGCGCCCGGCGGCGGCAGGTGGTGAGAGCTGAAACCGGCACCAGAACTGCCCGTGGCACCATGCACCCATGAGCTCAGCTGAATCCAAGTCCGTGGTCGTCGTCGGGTCCATCAACGAGGACGTGGTGCTCCATCTCGGCCGGAACATCCGGCCAGGGGAGACCGTCACGGCGGAGCGCATCGAACGACTGCCCGGCGGCAAGGGCGCGAATCAGGCGGTCGCGGCCGCGGCGGCCGGTGCGCGAGTCGCGCTGATCGGGGCCGTCGGCGACGACCCCGCCGGGATCCGCATGGTCGAGGACCTGCGCGGACGCGGTGTAAGGACCGGATCGGTACGCACCGCGAAGGGCGTCAGCACCGGTGCCGCGTACATCACCGTCACCCCCGACGGCGAGAACACCATCGTGCTGGACCCGGGGGCCAACGCGCTCATGGACGGCGCGGCTGTCGAGGAGGCATGGACGGCATTGCCGACCGCAAGCGTGCTGCTGTCCCTGCTGGAGATCCCGCTCGGCGCGGTCACTGCCGCCGTACGGCTCGCCGTCGGCACGGGGGTGCGGCCGGTCGTGACGCTTGCGCCCGCGCAGCCAGTTCCAGCCGGGCTGCTCAGCGGCCTCGACCCGATGCTGGTGAACGAGCACGAGGCCGCGTTCCTGCTGCAAGCCGACAGTCTCGGCGACGCCAGGGACGCGGCCAGCGAATTGCTGCGGCTCGGCCCGGCCTCTGCCGTTGTCACGCTTGGGCCGGCCGGCGCTGCCGTCGCTGACCGTTCCGGAACACGACTGCTTCCCGCGGTGCCGGTGGAGAAGGTCGTCGACACGACCGGAGCAGGTGACGCCTTCGCCGGCGCTCTCGCGGCCGCACTAGCCGACGGAGCGGACCTCGATGCGGCGGTTGGCGCAGGGTTGCGCGCCGGCGCCAAGGCGGTGGGCCGTAGCGGCGCCCGGTAAGGAACACGGCTCAGCCATCGTCACCAGGAAGATTCTGGCGAATGTCGGGGTAGGCCGGCCGCCACATGGCGTCCTGGATGGCCCGGGTCGGGTTCGTGGGATTGAAGACGGCGACGCCGTCGGCCACCGCGGCGCGCACGACGGCCCCGGCGAGCATCGCCGACGATGCCCGCAGATCCCGCACCACGGGCAGCAGCGGCGCGCCCGGCTGCGACGCGTCGGCCTGTTCAGCGAGGGCGGCAGCGGCAGCCCGCAGCATGCGGGGGGTCACCCTGGCGGCTCCCGAGACCAGCACGCCGAGGCCGAGGCCCGGGCCGACGAGGAAGGAGCCGGCCTGCCGGATCGTGAATGCGGCGCCATCGTGCCCGGCGGCCCCGGCGGCGCTCCCGGTGGCCACCAGCGCCCGCCCGTCCGACCAGGCGATGACGTCGGACGCTGCCGCCTCGGCCGTCGAGGCCGGACCGGAGACCGGCAGGATCAGCGGCCGGCTGGTCGCCCGGCACATGGCCTCGATGACAGGCCGGGTGAATGCCCCCTCGACGGCGGAGGTGCCGAGCAGGATCGTCGGCGCCGCCTCGTCAACGGTCTCGGTCAGCCCCACTGGCGCCGGCGTGCCGACGAGCCAGACCTGGCTGCGGGCCTGCTCTTCGCTGGCGCCGTCCGCGACCATGGCGTCGCGCAGCTGATCGGCGATCGCCGCACCGGCGGCACCGGCGCCGTAGGCGACTACCGTCTGATACTTCATCGGGATGCCGGTGACGCGGATGGCAGCGTACACGGCGGCCAGCACGACCGCCCCGGTTCCCTGCACGTCGCTGAAGACCCGGTAGCCGCGCCCGTAGGCGTGCAGGACCTGCCGCGCATTTTCCTGGCCGATGGCCTCGAAGTGCAGCAGCGCGCCGGGGAACAGCCTCGACACCGTCTGCACGTAGCGCCTGATGAAGGCGTGGTAATCCTGGCCGCGACGCCGGGCCTGCCGACTGCCCAGGTAGAACGGATCGCCGCGCAGTGCCTGGTTGTCGGTGCCGACATCGAGCGACACGGGGATCACCCGGCTGGGGCGGATGCCGGCGGCAGCGGTGTAGATCGCCAGCTTTCCTGCCGCTACCTGGATGCCGCCGACGCCCCCGTCACCGATGCCGGGGATCTCCTCGCCATCGCTGCACACGATGATGTCAACGTCGCCGGCGCCTAGGCCGAGGGTGGCAAAGGACTTCTCGATGTCGCTGGGCCGGTCGATCGACAGGTAGATCCCGTCCGGGCAGTAGAACTCCGGAAAAGACTGCCCGATCCCATCGGCGGCCAGCGGGTCAGCGACAATGGGCAGCAACTCGGCCGGGTGGCTGGACAGCACCCTGAAATAGAGCGTCTCGTTGCGGTCGTGGAGATGCTCCAGGTAGAGCTGCCTGGCGACGCCGCCCGGCATTGCCCGGACCTGGTGGTAAGCACGTTCTGCCTGCTCGTCAAGCGTCAGCACCGCCGGAGGCAGCCGGCCGTCGAGGCCCAGCTCCGCGCGTTCCCGCACGGAGAACGCGACTCCCCGGTTGCGGACCCGGTCGGTCAGGATCGAATGGGTACGAGGCATCGCCTCCTCACGGTCAGTCACGACGCCAGTCTGTTCAGCGGAGGCGATCTGGTCCTCAGTAGTCCCTACTGAATTCGGCGGGTGCGCGCGGCGGCGAATCCGCCCCGTCTACACTTGGTGGGTGGACCGGTGGCCGCTTGTCGGCCGGGACAAAGAGCTCACCCAGCTTGCCGGCGCTGTGGCCGATCGGCGGGGAGCGGTCATCATGGGCCAGGCCGGGGTGGGCAAGACGACCCTGGCGTTGAGATACCTCGAGCTGGCCAGGAAACAGGGGATGGCAGTCGCGCGGGCGAGCGCTACCCGCGCGTCCCAAGCGCTGCCGTTCGGGGCGCTGGCGCCGGTCCTGCCGCCCGACCCGTACGGCGATGACCTCGGCCGGGAGAACCTGACTGAATTGCTGCGGCGCTACGGCCGGGCGGTGGCCGAGACGGCCGGGGGGCGCCCGCTCGTGGTGTTCGTGGACGACGCGCACCTGCTGGATGGCGGGTCGGCGACGCTGGTGCACCAGCTGGCCCTGACCGGGAAGGCGACCGTGCTGCTCACCGTGCAGTCGGGTCAGACGGTGCCGGACCCGGTGGTGGCCTTGTGGAAGGACGCCCTGGCCGAGCGGATCGAGGTAGCCGCCCTCCCGGCCGCGGCCATCGAGGAACTGCTGGTCACGGTGCTGGGCGGCCCGGTGGACACAGCGTCACTGCGTCAGCTGACCGATCACTGCCGTGGCAATCCGATGGTCCTGCGTGAGCTGGTCAGCGGGGCGCTGGACACCGGCGCGCTGGCTGCCGACGGCGGCATCTGGCGGCTGCGGAGTGAGCTGCGGCCCACGGCCCGGCTGGTCGAGGTGGTCGCGCTGCGGCTCGGGAACCTGACCGAGGCCGAGCGGGCCGTGCTGGAG
>JAWWPV010000196.1:0-3416 GCA_033854775.1 Trebonia sp. | reverse complement strand
GCGGTCGCGGCGGCGAGGGCGGTCATGGCGGACCCCGCGTCCGGGCGTGCGGCCGGGTCCTTGGCCACCAGCGACTCGATCAGGTCGCGGAGCGGACCGGCGTGCACCGGCGGGTCCTGGCGCCTGGTGAGGATGCCCGCCATGACCGCCGTCATGGTGGACCCGGTGAACGGCGGCCTGCCCTCCGTCGCCTGGTACAGGATGGCGCCGAGGGCCCACAGGTCGGCGGGCGGGCCGACGGGGCTGTCTTCCAGCTGCTCCGGTGCCAGGTAGCGCACGGTGCCGACGCGCATGCCCGAGCCAGCCAGCTGGGCCGTGGCGTCGAGGACCCGGGCGATGCCGAAGTCGGTCACGATGGCGCGGTCGCCGGACGGCCCGGTCAGGAGGACGTTCTCCGGCTTCAGGTCGCCGTGCACGATCCCGGCGGCGTGCGCGTACCCGAGAGCGTCCGCGACCTGCTCGCCGATCCGCGCGACCCGCTGCCAGGGCAGCCGGCCGCGCTCGGCGAGCTCCGCGCCGAGCGACGGGCCGGCGACGAAACGCATGACAATCCACGGCGCGTCGTCGTGCTCCACCACGTCGTACACGGTGATCACGTTCGGGTAGTCAAGCCGGGCCGCGGCCCGCGCCCCGCGCATCGCGGCGGCCACGAGGTCGGCGCGATCTTCGGCCGCCTGCGGCGGGAGCAGGACCTCCTTGACCGCGACCTCGCGGTCAAGGACCTCGTCGCGGGCGCGCCATACCTGGCCCACGCCGCCCTGGCCGACGGGCTCGGACAGCAGGTACCGCCCCGCGACCAGAATCCCCACCCGACCAGGCATAGCAAGATCATAGGCGGACGCGACACGCATGAAATCCGCGCGAACGGCCTGGTCGCTCCAGCCCGGACCGGTGCAAGCGGGCGGGATCAGGCGAAGGGCCGCAACCGTTCGGGATAATCCATCGCGGCAGTGGCGCGGACGGGGAGCGGCGGGACCGCGTGAGCCGTGACTGGCTGCCCGGCGTTACTAATGTGACCGCCGCGCCCCAGGGTGCGGCATGGGGCGCGGCGGCCGGCTCGGGTCAGAACTCGGGTCAGAACTCGGGTCAGAACTCGGATCAGAAGAGGAGCTGGAGGTTGTTGTCCGAGCCGAAGTCGTCGACGAAGTAGACGGCTTGCGCGCCGGGCTTGACCGCGAGGCCGAACAGGTTGCCAGCGCCGCCGGAGTTCTTGTCGACGGTCACCACGGCCACCTGCTGGCCCTGCGGCGTGGTCTCCACCATGTTGCCGTCGGCGCCGTTGACGGTGAGGATGTCGCCGTTCGGCGCGATGGCCAGGCCGAGCTCGCTGTTCAGCGCGCCGCCCTTCGACACGGTCTGGCCGGAGCCGTCATTGCTGTGCCGGAACACGGCGTCGGGGATGGCGGCGATCCTGTTGTTGAGGGTGTCGGCGACGTACAGCGTGCCGCCCCGGCCGAGGCCGTCGCCGGTCGGGCCGATGACGAGCGCGTTCGGGTCGGTCCTCGCCGGGAATCCCGAGCCGATCGTGGTGCTCGCCAGCACGCGCGGTGTCCGGTCCGGCGCGCTGGTGATGAGCAGCCGCTGCACGGTTCCGCCATTGGGACTGGGGTGCCCGAGGATGCCCCCGAGGACATTGGTCACGAACAGTTCGGTGATGTTGCCCTGGTCAAGGGCGGTCATGTCCCACGGCCCGTCGATGCCTGGCCCGGCGATGGTCTTGCTCACGTGCCCCCGCTGATCGAGGACGATGAGGCAGCCGGGACCGGAGATGGCGCCGTTCTTGGTGGGCAGCGAGCCGACGATCACCCAGCCGCTGCGGAGTGCAACGAGGGCGGTGGTGAGGCCGACGCCGCCGGGGCACGCCTTGTCGGAGATCTGGGCGAACAGCTTCGCCTTGCCACCGGGAGACACCTGGACGATCGTGGTGCCGGTGCCCTGCACGTTGGCCTTGTCGTTGAAGTTGCTGACGAGTACGTCTCCCCGGGACAGGTCGCCGGTGCTGCGCGGCACGACCGCGACACCGTAGGGGTTGACGTCACCGTTAGCGGGCACTGTCGAGGCGATGACCTTGGTGTTGTGGAGCGGGCCGATGAACGTGCCGCTGTGAAATTTTGCCGCGGCGTTCGGTGCGGCGCTCGCGGAGGTCGCCAGCACGCCGCTGGCGGCGAGCAGGGCGGCCGCGGCCGCGGCGATCGTGATGACCGCCGCGGATTGTCTGTTGCGTTTCATGGGGTCAGGCTCCTCCCGCTTGAGATCCTCACTCACGTACGGGCCCGCTAGCCCGGCGGCTTGGACCGTGTCCGTATCCAGAGCAATTTGAGAGCTTTGAGACGAATCTGAGAGCTTCATTGGCGGGAACATGCCCTGGTGTCTCGATGTTAAAACTGAACGTCTAGTTTCGAAACAAGGGAGAACCGGACATGACAACGCAAGTTCAGCCGGCAAAGGCATCCGGTGAGTTCTCGATCGGCGGCAAGCTGCCAGTGACCCGCCTCGGCTACGGCACCATGCAGCTCACCGGCCCGGGCGTCTGGGGCGACCCGAAAGACCCCGACGAGGCCGTGCGCGTGCTGCGGCGCGCCGTCGACCTAGGCGTTAATTTCCTCGACACCGCCGACGCCTACGGGCCGGTCGTAGCCGAGCCGCTCATCAAGAAGGCACTCCACCCCTACCCCGCCGACCTGGTCATCGCGACCAAGGTGGGGCACACCAGGCAGGGCCCTGGCATCTGGACGCCGGTGGGCCGTCCCGAGTACCTGCGCCAGCAGACGGAGATGAGCCTGCGCTTCCTCGGCCTTGAGCAGATCCCGCTGATGCAGCTGCACCGCGTCGACCCGAAGGTCCCGCTTGAGGACCAGGTCGGCGAGCTGGCCAAGCTCCAGCAGGAAGGCAAGATCCGCTTCATCGGCCTGTCCGAGGTGACCGTGGACCAGCTGCGGGCCGCTTCGGAAATCGCCCCGATCGCGACCGTGCAGAACCTGTACAACCTCGCGAACCGCAGCGCCGAGGAACTGCTCGACTACAGCGCGGCCAACGGCACCGGCTTCATCCCGTGGTTCCCGCTGGCCACCGGGGAACTGGCCAAGCCCGGCGGCCCGCTGGCCTCGCTGGCCGCGAAGCGGGGCGCGACGCCGTCGCAGCTGGCACTCGCCTGGCTGCTGCACCGCTCCCCCGTCATGCTGCCGATCCCCGGCACGTCGACGGTGTCTCACCTTGAGGACAACGTCGCCGCCGCGGGCATCGCGCTGTCCGAGGATGAGTACGCGGCACTCGAGGCCGCCGTCAGGTAGGTCTCCGGCTGAGGCCGCGTGAACAGGCGCCCCGTCCGTTCTGGCTGATCGGTTTTTATCCCGAACGGATGGTGGTGCCTGTCTCGTTAGCGGGGCTCGGCGGTCGACGGGGACATGGTGGCGGCG
>JAWWPV010000195.1:0-5530 GCA_033854775.1 Trebonia sp. | reverse complement strand
CTTTTCCCGCGCTGGTACCCGCTCTCGGCCATCCGCCATTGGCGAAGTCAGGCCAGGCGAAGAGACGCGCGCAGCGCGGCCGGGGTCGTGACCGGGGCCAGGCAGGTGAAGCCGCGGCACACATAGGCCGCGGGCCCGCCAGAGACCAGCGGCCGGTCGGCGAGGAGCGGGACCACGGTCTCTCCGGAGCCCCGGCCGAGCGCGAAGACCGCGCCGGGCGGTGCCACGTGCAGGGCCGCGCGCAACAGGTCGGCGGTGCGCGGGTCGTCGTCCGGGCCGACGATCGCGATCTCGGCGGGCCCGGACAGCATCGCCTCCGCCACCGACAGGCCCATCCCGCCGGCCCTCGGGTACTTGGCGGCGATCGGCGGCAGTACCTTGAGCGCGCCGGCCGCCGCGTACCTGAACCGTTCCTCGCCGGTCAGCGCGCCGTAGCTGAGCAGCGCGTCCGCCGCCGCGAGGGCGCCGGACGGCGTCGCGTTGTCCGTCGGGTCGGCCGGCCGGAAGATCAGCCGCTCGCCGTGGTCGGCCGTGTCGTAGAACCCGCCGTTACCGTCGGCGAACGCGGTGAGGAGCGTCTCAAGCAGCGCGCCCGCCACGGTCGCCCAGCGGGCCTCGCCGGTCACCCCCGACAGCTTCAACAGGCCGGCCGCCACGCAGGCGTAGTCCTCGAGGAGCCCCGCGCTCGGCCCGGCCACGCCGTCCTTGGAGGTGCGCAGGATCCGCGCGGTGCCCACCACGGGGGACGACTCCTTGGGCGGAGCGTAGTGGACGGAGACGAGCAGCTCGGCCGCTTCTGTCGCCGCCGCCAGGAGGTCAGGGCGGTCGAACAGCACCCCGGCCTCGGCCAGCGCGCCGATCGCGATGCCGTTCCAGGCCGCGACCACCTTGTCGTCGCGGCCCGGGCGGACGCGCCCCTCGCGTGCCGTCAGCAGGATGCCGCGGATCCGGTCGAACCGCTCGTGCTCGTCCGGCTCGGTCAGGCGTTGCAGCACCGACGCGCCATGCTCGAACGTCCCGGTTTCCGTGACGTTGAACACACTGGCCGCGAAGCCGCCGTCTTCCTCGCCGAGGACCTCGCGGAGCTGTGCCGGGGTCCAGACGTAGTACGTGCCCTCGCTGCCGTCGCTGTCGGCGTCGAGGGAGGCGGCCAGGCCGCCCTCGGCCGTGCGCAGCTCCCTGAGCATGAAGTCGCAGGTCTCTTCCGCCACGCGGCGGGCGAGCGCGGCACCGTCCCGTCCCCGCCGTTGTCCTGTCCGCCGCCACAGATGCGTGTAGACCCCGGCGAGCAGCGCGTTGTCGTAGAGCATCTTCTCGAAGTGCGGCACGGTCCAGCTCGCGTCCACGCTGTACCGGGCGAAGCCGCCGCCAAGCTGGTCGTACATGCCGCCGCGGGCCATCGCCTCGCAGGTCGCCTCGGCCATCGACAAGGCGGGCCACTGCCCGGTCCGCTCGTCGTGGCGGAGCAGGAACTCCAGGGCCATCGACGGCGGGAACTTCGGCGCGCCGCCGAACCCGGCGCGCACCCGGTCGAAGCTCGATTCCAGCCCAGCCACGGCGGCGGCGGTCACGTCCTCCAGGTTGAGCTCGCCCGCCTCGCCGCCAAGCGCCGACATGGCGGCGGCGTTCTCGGCCAGGGACTTGCTGATCCGCTGCGACTCGGCCTGGATCTGGCCCTTGTTCCTTTTCCATGCGTCCGCGACCGCGCCCACGAGCTGCGTGAAACGGGCGCGCGGGTAGTACGTCCCGCACAGGAACGGGTCGCCGTCGGGTGTCATGAACACGGTCATCGGCCAGCCGCCCTGGCCGGTCATCGCCTGCGTGGCGGACATGTAGACCGCGTCGATGTCCGGCCGCTCCTCGCGGTCCACCTTGATCGCGACCAGGTTGCCGTTCACGAGAGCGGCGGTCGCCTCGTCCTCGAACGACTCGTGCGCCATCACATGGCACCAGTGGCAGGCCGCGTACCCGACCGAGAGCAGGACCGGCACGTCCCGCCGTTTCGCCTCCGCGAATGCCTCGTCCGACCACGGCCACCAGTCGACGGGGTTGTCGGCATGCTGTAGCAGGTACGGGCTAGTCGCGTTCTTGAGCCGGTTCATACTCCCAATTCTTCACCAGTTCCACCGCACGCCGGAACCCGGCTGGACGGGCTACGGCTGCCACACCTTGACGGACTGGATCTCCATTGTTCCCGTGCACGCGCCCGCGGCCGTGCTGTCGTCGGCGACGTTGGCGATGAAGTACATGGCCTGCTGCGGCACGTAGGACGTCGTGGTGAACACCTGCACGCCGTCGAGGTACCAGGTAACGCGGTCCTTGGTCCAGAGCAGCGAGTACGTGTGGAAGCCCGCCGACAGGTTGGCCGGCGTGGGGACCGGGCCGCCGAGGTACTTCTTGCCGACGGTGTGGTCGTAGATCTTCATCTGCGGCTCGCTGTACCAGTGCTCCATGATGTCGAGCTCCGGTGGCCACTGGTCATTGGTGGCCGCGAGCCAGAGGGCCGGCCACAGGCCAGGTCCGTAGGGGAGCTTCGCGGTGATCTGGATGAGGCCGTACGTGAAGTTGAAGCCGGGCTTTGAGGAGATCATCCCTGAGCGGCAGGTGAAGGTCTTGGCCGCGCCGCTGGTGGAAAGCCCCTGAGTCGGCTCCTGCTTCGCCACCAGGTTCACGGTGCCGCCACTGACATTGACCTGCGAGGGGATGTACCACTCTTTTTCAGCGGTCGGATTGTTGTCGCAGCCGACACTCGGATTCGTCGCCCAGTCGTAGCAGGTGGCCCACGTGCCGGTGTCCAGCTGCGTGCCAGCGAAGCCGGGGTCGAAGGCCAGCTTCCAGCCCGCGGGCACCGTGAGCAACGACGCCGAGGGTTTCGCGACGCCGGCCGCGGTGGTCTTCTTGGCTGACGCCTTGGGCTTAGCCGAAGCCTTGGCCTTGGCCTTGGCCGAGGCCGTGGTCCCGTGCGAAGCGGATGCCTTCGGCGAAGCCGTGGCCCCGGTCACATTCGCAGCCGCGGTCCCGTTCGAGGAACCCCTCAGTACCGCCAGCGCCACCAGGGCAACGGCGAGCACGAGCACGACGCCGAGGATGCTGCTCACCATGAGGGCCCTGCGCATCGAAGCGCCGCGCTTGGGGGAGCCGGACTTTGGCGTCCCGGGCCGCGGGTCGCCGGGCCGCGGGCCGCCGGGCCCGGAATGCTCGAGCCGGGTCTCGTCAAATCGAGGCTCCCGATCGTAGGGCCATGGGCGATCGGGCCTGCGGTCGTAAGGCTGTTGGCCCCTGGGCCGCGGGCGACTGGGCCGCTCGCGACTGGGCTCAGGGCGATAAGGCCCCGGGTCGTCGAGCCACGCCCGGCCGGGCCCCGGGGGCTCGGGCCGTTGGTCACTGGGCCGCTGGCGGTTAGGCCGTGAGTCGTACGGCTCTTGATCGCCGGGCGGCCACGGGTGACCGGGCCCGGGGTACGCAGGCCTTGAAGTGCCTGGCCGCGGCCTCGGACTGCCAGGACTCGGCTCAAAGGACGGCACAGGTCGGTCTGGCCTGTGATCGTGAGGCATCGCTCATCCAATCACTTGGCGGCAAACGAAATGATCAGGCCCTGTTTGCGCGGCCTAAGTTACCACGGGGATCTGTTGGTAATTGCGAACTTCTTGATTCCCGCTGATGTCAGCCGGCGACGGCGCGGCGCGGCGCGACCGCGCGGGCGGCCTGGCCGACCAGGTAGAAGGCCGCGCCGATCGTGCCCACGAAGAAGCCGAGCGGCCAGTTCGTCTGGTACGACAGGGCGATGGACAGCCAGACCGTGGCGAGGGCGATCACGACCGAGAGGGTCAGCGCCGTGCCGGGGCGGGCGGTGACCGAGCGCGCGGCGGCGGCCGGGCCGATCATCAGGCTGAACATGAGCAGCGCGCCGACCACGGGCACGGTCATGGACGTGGCCAGGGCCATCACGACCAGGAAGTAGAGGTCGACCCGGCGGGTGGAGACGCCGCGGGCCTCGGCGACCTCTGGCAGCGCGCTCGTGAGCATGAGCGGGCGGAACGCTACCGCGATCGCCACCGCCGCGACGATGCCGAGCCCGGCGATCGGCAGCACCTCGCCCTGGCTGATCCCGAACACCTCACCGAACAGGTCGGCGTAGGTCTCCTCTGCGTACTGGCTGCCCATGCTGACGAACAGCGCGCCGAGGCCGAGCATGAGGACGAGCGCGAGCGCGGTCACCACGTCGTTGCGTGACTTGCGGCCGCGCCCCTCGCCGCCGAGGGCACCGATCGCAAGCGCACCGCTCACCGCGAAGACAAGCAGCCCCCAGATGACGTTGATGCCGAGCAGGCTGGCTCCCGCCGCGCCGGCGAACGCGCCGTTCGGGATGGCGTGCGCGGCGAACGTCTGGCCACGGAGCACGGCGAAGAACCCGGTCATCCCGGCGATCACCGCGACGATCGACGCCGTGATCCAGGTGTTCATCATCAGGCCGGAGAACATGTAGGGCTCCCCTCTTCCACGTGGGGGGAGCGCGGCGCCCGCTTGGCGCGGGGCCGGACGTAGCTCAGCAGGTAGCCGAGGAGGACCAGGGCGACGACGAAGAACGACACCGGCCAGCCATGGCCGTGCGGCGGCCAGTAGTACGAGTCATAGGCGAGCACGATGCCGAGCCACGTGGCGACCAGGCCGGCGAGCGCGGAGACGGCCATGGCCCGCGCGGGGGTCTTGGTGATCCGCAGCGCGGTCGCCGACGGGCCGATCAGCAGCGCGGTGGACAGCACCGCGCCGATCGCGACCGCCGCGAGCGAGACAGAGACGGCCAGCGCCGCGAGGTAGGCGGTGCCGACGAGCCTGACGTTGACGCCCCGCGCCCGCGCCAGGTCCGGGGAAACCGAGGTGAGCAGCAGGACCCTGGCCAGGACGGCGACCACGAGGAGCGCGATGACGCCGGACGCGACCAGCGCGGGGACCGTGTCCGGGCTGATCACGAAGATGGAGCCGAACAGCACGGTGAATGACGCGCCCGTCGTCGCCGACCGCAGCGTCCCCAGGTAGAGGAAGAGCGCGGCCGCCCCGAGCGCCGCGCCGAGCACCACGCCGGTAGCCACGTCGCGTCCCCTGCGCCGCTGGACGCCGATGGCCTCCATCAGGGCGGCGGCGGCCACCCCGGCGGCGAGGAACCCCCAGAACTGGTTGATGCCGACGAGGAACGCCCCAGACCCGCCGGTGGTGGCCACGTCGGCGAGCGAGTGGCCGGCGAAGGACTGGCCGCGCAGGACCGTGAACACGCCGATGACGCCCGAGGTGATGGCGACGACGGCGCCGACAAGCAGGGCCGTCCTGACCGGCCCGCTGGCCAGCAGCCCCGGCTCGAAGAGGTAGTGCATCAGTCCCCCGCAACCACCAGGACGCGGCCGTGCACGCGGACCACGTCCACGTGATGGCCGTACAGCTTGGTGAGGCCCTCCGAGGTGACCACATCGTCGGTCGGGCCGGAGGCGGCGCGGCCGTTCGCGACGTACACGATCCGGTCCATCACGGCCAGCAG
>JAWWPV010000194.1:0-5895 GCA_033854775.1 Trebonia sp. | reverse complement strand
TCCGTCATGCCTCGCGCCCGGCCGGCCACCACTGGCCGACCGCGTCTGCCTGTCCGGCATAGTCCGCGCCGCGCTCGCATATCCGCGTTCGGCGGGCTCCTCGGCCCCGGCCTGATCGCAGCCACCGCCGGCAACGACGCCGGCGGCATCGCGACGTACTCGGCGGCCGGCGCCAAGTACGGCTATCAGTTGCTGTGGACGCTCGTCCTGATCACGTTCTCGCTGGCCGTGGTCCAGATGCTCGCCGCTCGCATGGGCGTCGTAACCGGCAAGGGCCTCGCCGAGCTCATCCGGGAGGAGTACGGGATTCGCTGGTCCGTGCTCGCGACATCGGCAGTGCTCGTGGCGAACCTCGGGATCTGCATCTCGGATTTCGTCGGCATCGGCGCGGCGCTGGCGCTGGCCGGCGTGCCTGCGCAGGTCTCGGTGCCGGTGGCGGCGCTCGGCATCTGGCTGATCATCGTGCGGGGGTCCTATCGCTCGGCCGAGCGGATCTTCATCTGGTTCACGATCCCCTTCTTCGCCTATCCAATCGCCGCCGTCCTCGCGCATCCGCACTGGGGCGCCGTGGGCAGGTCGCTGGTCGTGCCGCACGTGCATCTGAGCTCGGCCTTCCTGCTGATCCTGATCGCCACGGCGGGCACGACGATCACCCCCTACATGCAGCTCTACCCGCAGTCGGCCGTCGTCGAGCGCGGCGTGCGCGAGGAGGACCTCGGACGCGAGGAACGCGAGGCCGTCTCGGGAGCCGTGTTCGCGAACATCATCGCCGGCTTCATCATCATCGCGACCGGCGCGACGCTCTTCGCGCACGGCGTCCACAACATCTCCTCGGCGGCCCAGGCGGCGCGGGCCTTGAACCCCTTTGCCGGCCAATACGCCGAGGCGCTGTTCGCGATCGGGCTGCTCGGCGCCAGCCTGCTCGCCGCCGCGATCCTTCCGATCGCGACGTCGTATGTCATCTCGGAGTCCCTCGGCTACGAGAAGGGCATCGGACGTCGCCGCCAGGAGGCGCCGGTGTTCGTGAACGTGATCACGGGCATGATCCTGATCAGCGCGTTCGTGGCGATCATCCCGGGCCTGCCGGTCATCTCTCTGCTCGTGGCCGTACAGGTGGTCAACGGGCTGCTGCTACCGATCAATCTGCTGTTCATATGGCGCCTGGCGCGCTCGCGGCACGTCATGGGCGAACGGCGCATACATGGCGTCCTGGACGTCTTGATGGCGCTCACCGTCGTGCTCCTATCGAGCCTCTCGACCGTACTCGTGGTCGTCACGGTCGCCGGGCTCTAGCCGCCGGTCGCCGGAAGCTCAGGCCAGCGCTACCGACGGATGAGCAGCGTCGCGCCGATTGCCCCGCCGAGGTCGCCCAGCGCCGCGACGTGGACGTGCGGGGGCCTCGAGTCGATGAACAGGTGCGGCTGCATCGCCTCGGCGATTCGCTTGACGTAGGGATGGCCGAGGCGGACGCCGAGACCACCCCCGATGATCACGCCCTCGACGTCGAGCAGGTTCACGGCCGACGCTACGCCGGCGCCGAGAGCCACGACCGCCCGATCGATGATCTGATGGGCCAGCTTGTCGCCGTGGTCGAGGGCGCGCGCCCACACCCCGCTTGTGACGCGGGTTCGTTGGCGCTCCTTCATCAGCTTGAACAGTTCGGTCTTGCGGCCTTTCTCGACGAGCCTCGTCGCATGCTCTTCCATCGCCGCGCGACCGGCGTAGGCCTCCATACAGCCACGTCGCCCGCAGGTGCAGCGGGCACCGTTGATCTCCACGACCATGTGACCGATCTCCCCGGCGCCCCCGCGCCCTCTCCACGGCTCACCGCCCAGGATCAGCCCGCCGCCCACCCCGGTCCCCCAGAAGACCCCGAGCAGCGAGGTGTAGAGGCGTCCCGCGCCGAGCTTGAACTCGGCGAGCGTCGCGACCTGGACGTCGTTGCCGAGCTTTACCTCGGGCCCGAGTGCCGCCTGGAGCGTCGCGGCGAGCGGGAAGCTGCCTTCCCAGCCCGGCAGGTTGCGCGCGCTGATGACGTTGCCCTCTTCGATCGTGCCTGGCGACCCGACGCCGATGCCGGCCAGCGCCGCGGGCTCCAGCTCGGCCGCCATGGCGGCGTCGCGCAGCGCGTTGGCCATCTCGCCCGCCACGTCGGCGGGGCCTCCGCTCGTGGGCGTCCCGCGGCGGGCGGAGCCGAGCACGCTGAAATCCTCGTCGACGACGACCGCCTGGATCTTCGTCCCGCCGAGGTCGATCCCGCCGTAGCTCGCCATGCGGGCGGATCATCGCAGACGACGGCTCGGGCTCTGAGCGGCCCGGCGGCGGTCCGGCCACAGCCCCCGGCGAGCTGAGCGCCAGGGCGGCTTCGGCGGATCCTAGGGGTGCTTCGGGTCCCCGATCGCGGCCGAGCTCGGCTTGCTCTTGACGCTCGGCGCCGGGAGGGCCCCGATCCTCGTGATCAGCTGTTCCCATTGCGTGCTGCTCACGTAGGTGGGGGTCAGCAGCGGAGACGGGGCGGCGCGCCCGGAGCGCGCGGAACGTGCAGCCGCGGCCGGCGTCAGCGACGCGGCCGGCCTGGCAGGCTGGAAGGCGAGGCGGATGCGGTTCCAATAGGCGGGCACTGCATGTGTGCCGGACGCGCCCGGATAGCGCATCAGGCTGGTGATCGCGTGCGGCACGAATTCCGCGGGCAACGTCAGGAGCGTGCGGATCGTGAGGTCGGTGATCGTCCCGGCCCCCTGGTGGCCGGCGATCGCGACGCCGTTGATGGCAGAGATGTCGACGGCGTCGGCGGCAGGTGCCCCGAGCACGGCTGCCTGTCCATGACCGCACTGCAGCGCGGCGACCTTGGGCTTGAGCCCGCTGCGAGACAGGAACGCGAGCGTCGCGAGCACGCGCTTGTCGATCTTGCCCGACGCGATTTCGTGACGAGAGCACGCATCAAGCGCGATGCCGGGGTCCGCGAGCACCGTGCGCTCGAGCTGGGCCTTCGACATGAGCAGCACATCGCTCGCCGTGGCGCCGAGCAGTGCGTTTTCGGCCTTCGCGCCCTGGGGGTGCAGAGCGGCCTCGAGCTGTGCCCAGTTGGCGAGGATTGGGCGGGGATCGATCGTGCTGGAGTCGCCGGCCGGGCGGATCGCGAAGCGCATGTGGCCCGCTTTGGCCCCAAGCGGCACGCGCACGTGGCCTAGGACGGTGCCTGTCTCGACGACGGAACCGCGGCGCAGAGGCTGGCGGCTCGCGGAGCTCGCATGATTGGCTCGCCGGGCGACGCCGGCGGCAGCTACCGCGTCCGGGTTGCCGGGATGGGCGAACAGGCGCACCTTGCCGGCACCCGACGGCAGCGCTTCGCCGCCGCCCGCGGTGGCCTGCGGACGCGTGACCACGCGTGCGGCATGCACCTTTTTCACCGGCGCTTTCACCTTCAGCGTCACGGGCGGCTGGTTGCCGGCGCTCGCCGGGTGCGAGGGTGTCGGGTCGTGGGTGCTGGCCGCTTCGATGACCGGAGACTTGACGGGCGACCGGGGTGGCTTTGCCGGCGTGTAGGTGGGGGCGATGCTGCCGAGACCGGCGTAGGTGAACAGGTCGCCGTAGACGTCGCGCAACACGACGAACTTGCCGAGCTGGCGCGAGTGTCCGAGGTCGACCACGCGGCCGTCCTGGACGGCCACCACGGACGAGTCGGGAGCGCTCGTGAGTTCGACGAGCTGCAGGGTCTGCGCAGCGGCCGCCTTGGCTGCGGCTGTCGCCTTCGCCGCGGCCGCTGCCGCGGCGGGCGCCACGGGAGCTGGTGCGGCGGGGTTGCTCGCGGCGACTGACGGAGCGCTAGCCGGTGCTCCGGAGGGGGCGCTCGTACCGGCTGCGGGCGCCGGGGGGACGCGCGCGGCGTTCGCGGTTGCACTCGACACCGACGAGAGAGATGCGGCCCACGCGAGCTGCTTGCCGGTTATCGGCAGGCGCCCGTCGGTGAGGCCGGTGAGCGTGGCGATCACATTCTTGGGATAGCTTGAGATCAGCTTCGCCCGCAGCAGCACCGAGGCCACGTATTCCTCGGAGTGGTTGTAGGCAAGGATCGCGGCGTGCAGGTCGGTCGCGGCGCCGGCGGCACGAAGGTAGCGGGCGGCCGCGAAGATGGCGTCCACCGGGTTGTACGGGTCGGCATAGCCCGCGTCGAGCGCGTCGACTCCGTACTGGAGCCAGGTCTCGGGCATGAACTGCATCCAGCCGACCGCGCCGGCGGTGGACACCGACTGATCGGTGCCGTAGTTGGTCTCGATTTCGTTGATCGCGGCGAGGATCTGCCAAGGCACTCCGTACTGGACGCCGGCGGCCTTGTAGATAGGAAGCAGGAACAGCGGGATGCGGTAGAAGCCGAGCGCCTGGACCGACGCCGCCGAGGACGCCAGCGCCGCGGAGAGCGCCGCGGCCTGGCCGGCGACGAGCTGCGGTGAAAGGGCGACGTTGTTCGCGCCCGCCCCTTTCGAGCCCGCGGCGTTGGTGGCACCTGGGGTCTTGGCGGTTGCGGTCTGGTTCGGGTTGGCGGGCTTCCCGACCGTCTTGCGCTGGCGTTTCTGGAGCACGACCGTCGGCGGTTGCGGTGTGCCGCTGGCGGTCGTAGGCGCCGCCGGGGCGGCGGGGGCCTTGCTGCTCGGCGCCTTGCCCGATGGTGGGGGCGGGGCGACGACCGTCGTCGACGTCGTGTTCGATGGCTGCCCCGCCGTTTCGGGGGCGACCGGCGCAGGCGCCGCCGTGCTCGTCGTCAGCGGGCCCGTGGTGCCTTCGCCGGATTCGGCTGTCCCGGCAGGCCCGGCCGCGCCGAGCGCAACGCTCGGCTGGACAGCCAGTCCGGCCGTGAGGCCGCTGCCGGCGAGCGCCGACAGCATCGCGCACCACGCCCGATGGCGAGCGTAGTTCAGAGGCCGCATGCGTTGAGTTCGCTCATCTCAGGGGTCGTCCCATGGTTGTGGTTGGCGCAGCTGGCCCACACATGCGGGTACGCCCACCGGCATTCATATCGGCAGGCAACCATGAATCCGTAAAGGATTCGTAATCGAACGCACAAAACGTTGGACGCCTCGAGCGCGTGCCCCGCCGAGGGGCCTGACGGTAACGATCATCCAGGCGGAAGCGCTTACGCGTCACGCGGACCTCGTTCGCGTGACGCGGCCGCACTCCTGCGCAGGTTCGGTCGGGCGTCATCGGGGGGCTTGCCTGCTCTCGCACATCGCATGTATCGAACCGCTCTATTGTTCACGCCCGAGGGTTTATATGACAAAGGCCGGCCAGGTTGCGTCGGTCCGGGGCCGAGGAGAGCGATGATTGCAGGGGCTCGTTTCGTTGCGGCGATGCTGTGTGCCACGTTCCTGGCCTTCGCTGCCACCGCGCGGGCCGAAGAGACTGTGAGCATCACCGCCGCCGGCTTCTCGCCGGACAAGCTCGGCGTCCCCACGAACGTGTTCGGCAGCGCGACGATCACCTCGACCACCGGCCCGGTGCCGTCGCCGATCAGGCATGTGAACGTCTACGGGCCGGCCGGCGTGACGCTCGACCTCCGCGGCAGCGGCGTCTGCGACAAAGAAAGCCTCGAACGCGTCGGCCCGCAGGCGTGTCCGGCCAACTCCAAGGCAGGATTCGGCGGTGGCCAGGGGATCTACATGATCGGCAAAGAGCTCGTCGAAGAGCAATACACGCTGGACTTCTTCCTCGCCGACAACCGTCCGGGCCACGTGGCGCTGCTCATCTACCTGATGGGATCCAAGCCGGTGGCGGTCGAAATGGTCTTTCCCCCCGCCCCCGTGATTCAGGGACCGAAGCCATACGGTCTCGGCTTCAGCGTCGAAGTGCCGGAAATCAAAGTGCTGCCGGAAGCTTCCAACGCCTCGGCCAAGAGCGCCT
>JAWWPV010000193.1:0-14636 GCA_033854775.1 Trebonia sp. | reverse complement strand
GCGGGCCTGCCGCGCCTCGCGGGCTGCCTGCTGACCGTGCTCGGGATCGGGTACGTCGCCGGGCTCGGAGTTGAGCTCACCGTGCCGGCCGCGCCGCCGCAGGGCGCGGCGCTCACCGCCTGGCTGGCGAGCCGCCGACTCGCGGGCGCCGGCCTCGGCGGCTACTGGCTGGCCAGCGTCGTCACGCTGACCAGCGGGGGCACGGTCGCGATCCGGCCGATCGCCGACACCGGCGGCGGGATCGGCGCGCACCCCAGCGAGGTCAACGACGCCTGGTTCGACCCGCGGCGTTCCGCCGCGCGGTTCGTCGTGCTGAGCCCCGGCGAACCCGAGTACCCCGGCTACGCGGACTACCGGGCGGTCAGCGCCACCTGGGGCGCGCCCGCCCGCGTCTACCGCGTCGGCCAGTACACGATCTGGTACTGGCCGAAGAAGAACCTGCTTAGCACCATCCGCCGCTAAGGCAGTGGTCCACCGTCGCCTGCCCGGTTGCCCTGACCCCGGTCCCGCAGTCCGCCAGGCGATGCGATTCAGCGTCAGACAGGGGGCAGTCATGATAAGCAAGTACGTGATCGCGCTGGTGCCGTTGCTAGTCGCGGCCGGCCTGAGCGCCGGGTGCGATTCTGGCTTCGACCCGGCGGCTGCTGGCAAGAGCCCGGCCGCCGCGGCTGGCAGTGTCCTGAAGTGCGGCAGCGTCGTGGACTCCACCGGGTACATGCACGGCCCGCTGACCACCGACCTCGCGATCGCGTCCCTCACCGAGATGCAGCTCGCCGGCGGGCAGGCGACCATTCCCCGCCGGGCGCCGACCAGCGCCGATACCGGCACCCTGGACACCATGGCCGTAGAGCTGATCGGCTACTCGGGAAGCAGGCTGTCCGACGACGCGCAGGCGTTCGCCGTCGCCGAGGAGAACTACCACCCGGACGGCCCCGTCGATGCCTCCTACGCGCAGGGACTGGACAGGGACATCCTCGCCTTGCAACGCGACTGCCCGGACGGCATGAGGCTTGGCCGCCAGTGGCGAGCCGGGGGCCGCTAGCCCGGTCCGGCTGCCACGCGCGGCGGGAGACGGGGCGGCTGGGCGAGTCAGCCGCCCCCGTTCCGCTGACTGGGCTGTTTAAGCCGGCGGGACGATCTTGTCGATCGCCGCCAGCTGGTCCTCCGTTGGCTCCCACTCGCCCGCGGCGGCATTGGCCTTGACCTGCTCCGGTGAGGTCGCGCCGGCGATGACCGAGGAGCAGCCCGGCTGGGCGGACAGGCCGCCGATCGCGATCTCCAGGATCGACACGCCCTGCTCCTGGCCCCAGGCGATGAGCGCCTCGACCTTGTCGAGCTTGGCCTCGGTGACGTAGCCAGCCCGGCGCGGCTCGGCGAGCCGGGAGTTCGCCGGGACGTCCGTGCCCTTGCGGACCTTGCCGGTGAGCAGGCCGTTCGCCAGCGGGAAGAACGGCAGCACGCCGACGCCGAAGTGGCGCGCGGCGGGCACGACCTCCTTCTCGGCGCCGCGCTCAAGGAGCGACCAGTGGTTCTGCGCGGAGACGAACGGGGTCCGGCCGCTGCCCGCCGATGCGTGGGCGGCGTCGGCGATCTGCCAGCCGGCCAGGTTCGAGTGGCCGAGGTAGCGGACCTTCCCCTCGGTGACCAGGTCATCGAGGGCGGCGAGGGTCTCGTCGATCGGGGTGAGCGGGTCCGGGTTGTGCAGCTGGTACAGGTCGATGTAATCGGTCTTCAGCCGGGTCAGCGACTTCTCGACGGCGACCCTGATGTAGCTGCGGCTCCCCCTGGCGCCGGCCGCCGGCCCGTAGCCCATGTCCGCGCCACCGAACTTGGTGGCAAGCACGACCTTGTCCCTGCGGCCCTTGAGGACCTCGCCGAGGGCGAGCTCGGAGGCTCCTTGCCCGCCGTAGGACTCGGCCGTGTCGAGGAGCGTGATGCCCTCGTCGACCGCGGCGTCGACCACCGCGCGCGTGCGCGCGGTGTCCAGGCGCCCGCCGAAGTTGTTGCAGCCGAGGCCTACCAGCGATACGAGCAGGCCAGAATCTCCCAGGGTTCGATAGCGCATACGTGGATCATACGAAAGCCGGCTTCGCCGCCGGGCCCCGGCCGCCCGGCCGCCGGGGACGGCCAGCCGCCGGGGCCGGGCAGCCCGGACACTATTGGGTCGTAGACCAGTTCGCCCGGACACTATTGGGTCGTAGACCAGTTCCCAGAAATAGTTTCGGGGCAATCGGAGCGCCGGTGGCCGAATTATCGGTTATCGCGGCGCAATTCCGTCCGATGGTCCTTTTCTTATCCACCTGGCCGCGCCGCGCCGTGGCGGGCGGCGCCGGCCCCACGGCCCCCCAGCGCCACAGGCGGATCACGCGTCCTGTGCATGCACAAAAAGCCTTGCTGTGCATGCACAACGGGTAAGGGCCCGCTCCCGCGCGTCACCCGCAGGAGGCGGCGACGGGGAGGCGGCGACGGGGGGTGCAGTAGCCGACATTAACCGGTAATCTTCAGGATCGGATAGCCGACATGGAATCTCATGTGCGATATCATTGGGTAGCTGCGCGACGGCGGACCCGGCCAACGCAATTGCGCGGTACCACGCAATACCGCGTAAGTCTAGCCATGCGGGCTTTACCGTCCCGCATGGCACCGGAGGGCGAGGAGGTCGGCGACGTGCCTGACTCTTCGGACGGGCCTACCGTCCTGCGCATCCTGCTCGGGTCCCACCTGCGTCGGCTCCGGGAGGCCAGGGGTATCACCGCACGGCAGGCGGCCAGCAAGATCCGGGCGTCAGAGTCGAAGATCAGCCGCATCGAGCTCGGCAGGAACGCGATCCGCGAGATCGACGTCCTCGACCTGCTGACGCTGTACGGGGTGGAGGCGCGGGAGCGCGAGCAGCTCCTGACCCTCGCCGAGCAGTCCAACCGGCCAGGCTGGTGGCACCGGTACAACGACATCCTGCCCGACTGGTTCCAGGCCTACGTCGGCATGGAAGAGGCGGCGCGCTCGATCCGCGTCTACGAGGCGCAGTTCGTCCCCGGCCTGCTACAGACGGAGGAGTACGCGACCGCCGTCATCTCGCTCGGCGACCACCCGATCGACCAGGCCGAGCGGCTCGTCGTGCTGCGCAAGGAACGGCAGCGCCGCTTCCGCGAGGGCAAGCTCAAGCTCTGGATCATCCTGGACGAGGCGGTGCTTCGCCGGCCCGTCGCCGGGATCGCCGTCCAGCTCGAGCAGCTCCGCTACCTCCAGCGGGCCTGCGCGAACCCGTCCCTGACGCTCCAGGTCATCCCGTACGGCGCGGGCGGGCACGCGGTGCCGACCGGGTTCAGCATCCTGCGGTTCGCCGAGCGTGACCTGCCAGACGTCGTCTACGTCGAGAACCTGACCAGCGCGCTCTACCTGGACAAGCAGGTCGACGTGGACCGGTACCTGCTCGCCATGGAGCGCCTTTCCATCGTGGCGTACGAGCCGCACGAGACCCCGCGCATCCTGGACGAGATCATCAGGCAGCTAGAGGCCGCGGATGAGGAGTGACGAACGGTGGGCCCCCGCATCACGCGGGGACCCGCCGTCCTTCTCTCCCCCCGTGGCCCGCAAGGTTGCGGGGGCGGATCCCGCCGCCAGGGCCAGCTGCCGCACTGGGAAGGCTGGCAGCTCGCTAGGCGAGGGGCAGGTTAAATTCGCCGCTCTTGGCGCCGACCAGGAACGCCTCCCACTCGGAACGGGTGTAGACGTGCGGCGTCTTAGCGCGGTCCTTTGAGTCACGGACCGCGACGCCCCCGCCGGGTAGGTGAGCTACTTCGACGCAGTTGCCAGCCGCACTGGCACTGCTCTTGAACCAGTGCAGTTCGCCCAGGTTCGGTTCCATCGGTTCCTCCTTGTGTTCCCCTTTTGTTTTTGTTGGACCCACCGAGGCGACCACCCCAGCCGCCACGGCCCCACTAAAGCTGGTTTGCTACTTGCGCGATCAGGTCGACGGACGCGGCCGGCGAGAGCGCCGCGGCGCGGAGGCGGTCGAAGGCCTCCACCCGCGTCCGCACTTCCCTGTCCTTCTCCAGGTAGAGGTTGCCCACCGCGGACTCCACGTATGCGACCTCGGAATCGGTACGGTTCGGGAACTCGAGAATCGAGAACGGGCCGCCGTGCCCCGCGTGAGCACCGCTGGAGAACGGCAGGACCTGCATGGTCACCACTGGCTTGGCCGCCATGTCCAGCAGGTGCTCAAGCTGGCCGCGCATCACCTGGTTGCCGCCGACCGGGCGCCGGATGACCGCCTCGTCGAGGATCGCCCACAAGTCGAGGGGCGGGTCGTCGTCCAGCCGTCGCTGCCGTTCGATCCGCAGGTCTACGAGGCGGTCGATCTGCTCGGTCGCGTGCCTCGGGAACATCTCGCTCAGCACCGCCCTGGCGTAGTCGGGCGTCTGAAGCAGCCCGTGCACCACGGAGATCTCGTAGCCGCGGACCGCGGCCGTCTCCGCCTCAAGGCCGACGTAGATGTCGAAGCCGCTGGGGAGGACGTCGTCGTAGGCGGCCCACCACCCCTTGCGATGGCCCTCCCGCGCCATGTCGACGAGGACCTGGCGCTGTCCAGCCTCAACCACGCCGTACATCTCAAGCATCTGATTGAGGTAAGCCGACTTAGTCGGCGCCTTACCGGTCTCGATACGCGATAGGGTTGATGGCGCGACGCCGAGCTGCGCGGCCACTTCCTCCAGCTTGTACCCGTTGGATTCGCGAAGTTTGCGTAGCTCGGTGCCAAGGCGCCGCCTACGGACGGTCGGGCCGGTCGTCATCGCGGATCCACCTCCTTCCGGAAACGTCGCCATTCTTCTGCCAACGCTTATCTAAGCGCGCAGCACATCCCATGACCGACGCGGGGTGACAAGCAGCACGATACAGCGAAAGCTCGCGAAGTGAAATCCCATGCGCGATTTCATCTGCAAAATTTGCCCTACGCACTTGCGCACGATGCGCTTGCACGTGCATGATCGGAGAAGTCACGACGGCTGACGGGCGGATTTCAATGGCGGCCGTGACGTTATCCGGCAAGTGCCGCGAAACGGACAAATGGTTCTTGTCGGAAAAATCGTTAATTGCTATTACGGGTCAACTTTCGCGCGGTAGGACAAGGTACCGAAAGTTCCGAATGCGCTACAACGGGAGGCATGCGCAGATGGACACCCCCCTGAAGAGTCGCCCCGCTCTGGGGCCGGCGCCCACGCCGGAGGCCAGGCACCCGACCGCGATCCTCGGCTCGGTGACGATAGCCGGCCGGGCCGAGGAGGTATCCGGGGCCCGCGCCTTCATCACGCGGACCCTGACCGCCGCGGGCAAGGGGCGGCGGGTCGATTCCGACGCGGCGACATTACTGACGTCTGAGCTGGTCACGAACGCGATCCTGCATACCGCTTCCGGTGCGCTGGACGGCTCGGTCACGGTCGTCGTCGTCGACGTGCCCGACGGCGTGCTCATCGAGGTGATCGACGACGGCTCGGCGGGCACGCCCGTCGTCAAGGGCGACCTGTTCGCGGCCGACGGTCACGGCCTCTACCTGGTGCAGCAACTCGCCGCGCAGTGGGGCTACCTGCGCGACCCGGCCGGCACTACGGTCTGGTTTCACCTGGCCGCGGGCCGCGGGGACTGCTAGCCGGCCGTGCGGGCAGCCGCCACCGCCGCGAGCACGCCCGCGCAGATGGCGGCGACGTCTACGTCGCTGGTCACGTAGGGGGGCATCGTGTAGATCAGGTCGCGGAACGGCCGCAGCCAGATCCCCGCCCCGACGGCGGCCTCGGTCGCGGCCGCGATGTCCACCTCGCGGTCGAGCTGCACGACGCCGATCGCGCCGAGCGCCCGCACGTCGGCGACACCTGGCTGGCCTGCCACGGGGGCCAGGCCGGCCGTGAGCGCCGCCTCGATCCGCGCCACCTCGGCCTGCCAGCCGCGCGGGTAGGTCAGGCCGCTGCCCGCGGGCCCGGTGCCGAGCAGCACGTCGAGGGAGGCGCCCGCCACCGCGCAGGCGAGCGGGTTGCCCATGAACGTCGGCCCGTGGGCGAGCACGGGAAGCTCGCCGCGCGCGATCCCCGCCGCGACCTCGGCCGTGCACAGCGCCGCGGCGAGTGTCAGGTACCCGCCGGTCAGCGCCTTGCCGACGCACATCACGTCGGGTGACACCCCGGCGTGCTCGGCCGCGAACAGGGTCCCGGTCCGCCCGAAGCCGGTCGCGATCTCATCGAAGACCAGCAGCACGTCATGAGCGTCGCAGGCCTCGCGGAGCACCCGCAGGTAGCCGGGATCGTGAAAGCGCATCCCGCCGGCGCCCTGCACGACCGGCTCCACGATCACCGCCGCGAGCTCGGCCTTGTGCGTCTCGATGAGCCGCCGCAGGTCTTCCGCGTACGTCTCGTCCACTCCCGCGCCGAACCCGGCGGGCGGCAGGCCGGCGAACACCTGCCTTGGCAGCACGCCGTCCCACATGCGGTGCATGCCCCCGTCGGGGTCGCACACGGACATGGCCATGAACGTGTCCCCGTGGTAGCCGCCGCGCCAGGTGAGCAGCCTCGTCTTCGCGCCCGCACCGCGCGAGCGCCAGTACTGGAGGCACATCTTCACCGCGACCTCGACGGAGACCGAGCCGGAGTCGCACAGGAACGCGTGCTCAAGCCCCCGCGGTGCGAGCGTCACGAGCCGGTCGGCGAGGGCCACGGCGGGCTCGTGCGTCAGCCCGCCGAACATCACGTGGCTCATCCGCTCCAGCTGGTCCCGCGCCGCGGCGTCGAGCGCGGGATGCGAGTACCCGTGGATCGCCGCCCACCAGGAGCTCATGCCGTCGATCAGCTCCCGCCCGTCGGCGAGCCGCAGCCTCACACCGCGAGCGGACTCGACGACGAGCGGCTGCCGCGTGCCGGGCATCGGCGCGTACGGGTGCCACACCCGCTGTCTGTCCAGCTCAAGTAGCTTCTCCGGCAAAGGCATGAAGAAGATTATCCCGAACGAGTTCGGCTGGCTCTGTCCCGCCCCACCCGACCCCGGGATGCGGGGCGCAAGCGCTTCTTGCTGTTATCAGTTGAGGCGCGTGCCTGCGAGGCATGAATGTCCCGTTGGTGTCGCTGTAGCGACACCAACGGGACATTCATGCGCCGGACTGGACGGCAGGCGGGCAGCGCGGACGCGCTTGTTGCTGTTATCTGCGGGCGGCCGGGCGGCCCGCGTTCTTGCCGCGCTTTTCGCGTAGGCGCATGGTCAGCTTGACCGGGGTGCCGGCGAAGCCGAAGTCCTCGCGGAGGCGGCGCTCGATGAAGCGACGGTAGGTCTCCTCGAGGAACCCGGTCGTGAACAGCACGAAGTGCGGCGGCTTGACGCCCGCCTGGGTGGCGAACAGCACCCTCGGCTGCTTGCCGCCGCGCATCGGCGGCGGCGTGGCGGCCAGCAGGGTGTTCAGCCAGGCGTTCAGCTGCCCGGTGGAGATCCGCTGCTCCCAGCCGGCCAGGGCCTGCTCGATGGCCGGCACCAGCCTCTCCACGTGGCGGCCGGTCGCCGCGGAGATGTTCACCCGGGGCGCCCAGCGGACGTGGTAGAGCTGGCGCTCGATCTCGTCCTCCAGGTACTCGCGGCGCTCGATGTCGGTGAGGTCCCACTTGTTGTAGGCGATGACCAGCGCCCGCCCCGCCTCGGTCACCATGGACAGGATGCGCAGGTCCTGCTCGGTGAGCGGCTCGCTCGCGTCGATGAGCACGACCGCGACCTCGGCCCTGTCGAGCGCGGACTGGGTGCGCAGGGTCGCGTAGTAGTCGGCGCCCTGGCTCTCCCTGAACCGGCGCCTGATGCCGGCGGTGTCCACGAACCGCCAGGTCGTGCCGCCGAGCTCGATCAGCTCGTCCACCGGGTCACGCGTCGTGCCCGCGACCGAGTCGACCACCGCGCGCTGCTCGCCTACCAGCTTGTTGAGCAGGGACGACTTGCCGACATTGGGCTTGCCCAGCAGCGCGACGCGACGCGGGCCGCCCTCGCCCAGCCGCTCGGGCGGCGCCTCGGGCAGCGCGTCCAGGGCCAGGTCGAGCATGTCGCCGCTGCCGCGGCCGTGCATGGCGGAGACCATCACCGGCTCGCCGAGCCCCAGGGACCACAGCGACTGGGCGTCGGACTCGCTCTTGGCGTCGTCCACCTTGTTCGCGACGAGCACGACCGGCTTGCCCGCCCGGCGCAGCACCCGCGCGACTGCCTCGTCCTCGTCGGTCGCGCCGACCCGGGCGTCCACCACGAACAGGACCGCGTCCGCGAGGCCGACCGCGATCTCCGCCTGCTCGGCGACCTGAGCGGCCAGGCCCTGGGCCCGCGCCACCCAGCCGCCGGTGTCCACCAGGGTGAACTGCCTGCCGCGCCAGTTGGCGTCGTAGGCGACCCGGTCCCTGGTCACGCCAGGCACGTCCTGCACGACCGCCTGGCGGGCGCCGAGGATGCGGTTGACCAGGGTGGACTTGCCCACGTTCGGACGGCCCACCACGGCGAGCACCGGCTGTCCCGCCGTACCCAACCCGGCAGCGCCGTCGGCGCTGCCGTCGGCCTCGGTGCCGTCATCTCCGGCGACGTCGAAGTCGTCGCCGATGTCTACCCAGCCTTCATCGCCTGCGTCGATTTCCGTCACGTCGATCTCCCCCATCAGCTGCTTTTGTCCCCGGCCCAGGCCCAGGATCCGTTGTCTTCCTGCCCTTGGCCCGGCGACCCGACCAGTTCGGCGCCGTCAGGGAGAAAAAGGCTCATGCCGCGCTCGCGGGCCAGCCGGGCTATCTTCTCGATGACCTCGTCCAGGGCCAGGTCGGTCGCGTCGAGGAGCAGCGCGTCCGCGGCCTTCTCCGACTGGGCCGCGTCAAGGCGGTCGCGGCTGGCCTGGGCGGCCTCGGTCTCTCCGGCGTCGGCGCCCAGCTCCGCGGCCCGGCGCCGGGCACGCGCCACGGGGTCCGCGGTCAGGAAGACCTTGAGCTGGGCGGCGGGCGCGACGACCGTGCCGATGTCGCGGCCCTCGGCCACGACGCCCGGGTCGGCCGCCGCGATGATCGCGCGCTGCCGCGCGATCAGGTGCTCGCGGACCGCGGGGACCCGGGCCACGGCGCTGACCTGGGCGGAGACCTCCTGGGACCGGATTTCCCTGGAGACGTCGCGGCCGTTGACGCGGGTCCACGGGTCATCTGGGTCGGCGGAAACCTCGACCGACGGCTCCGCCGCGCGGGCGGCGATCAGGTCCGTGTCTGTGGTGTCGACGCCTTCCGTCATGAACCACCAGGTCAGCGCCCGGTACATCGCCCCGGTGTCCAGGTAGCGGAGGCCAAGCGCACGGGCGACGCCCTTCGACGCGCTCGACTTACCTGACCCGGACGGCCCGTCGATGGCCACCACGAAACCGTTCGGCGATGTGAGTCCCACCTAGAAATGGTACCGGGAGCGCCGGCATCGTCTCCCTTCCGCTTAAGGTCGGCGGTTCTCTTTGTGTGTCAACGATCATGCCAAGGCGGCAAACTAGCCAGGGCGAGGCTACGCGGAGCCCGGATCTCGGACAAGGCTGGGCAGCGGCCGGGCCCGGCCCGGCCCCCGTTCACGGAGGAGACCTGTTCTCCGTGAACGGGCCGCTTGACCCTTGGCGGGGGCCGTCAGGCGCGGGGCTGGTAGGTGCGGACCCGGTGCGGGGCACCGTAGGCGGCCAGCGCGAGGTCGGACTGGACGGAGTAATAGGCGGCCTTGGGCTGCTGGTTCACGTCGTACAGGCCGGCGTAACCCTCGCCGGCGAAGGTCCCGGGAACCCAGGAGTCCGAGTCGGTGAATCCCCAGACGGTGAACGAGATGCACTGCGGCACCGCGAGCGCCGCCTTGAGCATCTCCGAGTACTCGTAGGGCTGTGCGAATAGCGCCAGGTTGTCGGTCGGCACCTGGTCGGTCGCGTTGTTGACGAACGTGCGGACGTCGGCCTCGGTGATCGCGACCTTCAGGCCGAGGCTGGCGAACCGCTCCAGGTCCTGCTGGAGCAGTTGCGGGCTCCAGCCGTACTGGGTATCCAGGTGGCCCTGGTTTCCGACGCCGTGGATCGGGACGCCCTTCTTGAGGAGCTGCTGCACGAACGCGTAGACCGCGTCGCTCTTGGCGTTGCTGCCGTCCTCGCCGCCGATGTTGTAGTCGTTATAGAAGAGCAGCGCGTTCGGGTCCGCCTGGTGCGCCCACGTGAACGCATCGGCGATGACGCCGGTGCCGAGGTTGGCGACCCAGAAGTCGTTCGGGTTGATCGTCGACGGGTTCGTGTCCGTGAAAAACTCGTTGCAGACGTCCCACTGCCAGATCCGGCCGCGGTAGCGGGATACCTCGGTGATGATGTGATCGTGCAGCAGGGTGCGGAGCTGCGCGGCGCTGATCGAGCCGTTCGTGACGCCGGTGGTCAGCCAGTCGGGCAGTTGGTTATGCCAGGTGAGGGTGTGGCCGCGGACAAGCTGGCCGTTCGCCTCGGCGAAGTGGACGAGCTGGTCGGCCTGCGACCAGTCGTACACGCCCTGCTCGGGCTCGACGATCTGCCACTTCATCCCGTTGCCCGGGGTGACCACGGAGAACTGGCTGCTCGCGATGGCCGCGTACGACGGAGTCTCGATGTCCTGCGGGATCAGTGCGGTGCCGAACCGAAGCCCGATCGGCGCGGCGAGATCCCGCAATGCGGTCGCGGCAGGTGCACCGCCGGCGGCCTTGCCCGCCGCCGCACTTGAACGGACCGCCGCCGAGGCACTGGTACCGCCTGCGAGTACCGCTGCCGCGCTGGCCGCCCCTGCCGCCAAGACTGACCGACGTCTCATCTTTCGCCTCCCAAATGGTCGAAATATTTCGCTCCGATGCGAAATTTTCGATCCGGAATATGCGTCAAATCGGAACGTAGAGATTCTCGATACCCCTGTCAATGGGCAATTTGCTGCCTATCCGTTTAAGTCTGACGGCGCAAGATATGATATATCCGGATATACACCGCAAACAGGGCAAAGAGAGGGCATCGAAACTTTCGGAGCCAGTTCGAAAGTTCCGGCCGTCCCGGCCCAAATGGAGCATGGAGACACAACGGCGGCACGCAGGCGGCCAACTAACACTGCGGCGGCACTTAGCGATCGGGGCCCGGCAGTCGCCCGTGATCGTAGGTCATCGCGGCAAAGGGGCTTCGAAGGTCGGCCAGTTAACCCTTTACGTCGTGGTTTGCCGGTCCGCCTCACCCGTCGTTTTCGTAATTGCGGGCCAGGCGCCAATGCCGGTAGCTGAGGGAATCGCGATGCTCCTGCGGGCCGCGCAACGGCTGCCAGGGCGGCCGTCACGTCATGCCCAGCCAATGATCTTGGAAATTTTGCACTACGTGGAAATAAAGCACGCGTAGCACGTGCGGAAGCTCCACGTAACGCGGAGTTTCCACGTTACGGCCACGGGTGCACCCGGCGAACCGGGCATACGACACGACCCAAGGCATCGACGGCGCCGACGTTAGCTGACCGAAATGAGCCGCTTACCGGCATCAGCACCGCGCTCAACGCCGGTTCCCGACGTGAGCACTGGTCCGCCTGCCGGATTTCGCGCCCGCGCGACGCCCCACCGGGGGACCCATGGCTGAACGGCACTGGGCCATGCGCGGCGAATATCGCCGCGCATGGCCAACAATCATTGCGGCGCGCAGCCGGGAGGTGCCGACAGGGTCTCGGAGTGCGGCTGTAGTAACCAGAGTGCCTTAGCAGCACCACAGCGCGAGGCAGTGCGGTCTATGCAGAACTTATCCGCTCTTGCGCCGGAAGTTGCGGCGGCTCGCGGCCGGGCCGTGGGCGCCGCTGATCTTTCCGCCGTCGCGGCCGCCGTTGCCCTGGCCGTCGTTGTGGGCCTGGTGCTTGCGCTCAAGCGCCTCGCGGAACTTGCGCTTGGTCTCGTCAAGGTCAGGCTTGCCGGGTTCCCCTGCCGTCGCCGCCGTGGTCTCTTCTGGCTCGGCGGCCGTCTCCTGGGTGGCCTCGCCCTGGGTCGCGGCAGACTCCGTCGCGGCGGGCCGTGTCTCAGCGGTCTGGGCCGGTGCCTTCGTGGTGTCCTGCTTCGCGCTCTCAGTCATGGGGTCTAGCTTCGCATACTCACCACTGGTTCGCGCCACCCGTTAACGGCACCGCGCGTGGCTAGCGGCGGACGGGCCAGCCGCCGGCCTCCATCGCGTCAAGCAGCAGGCCGGCCTGGTCGGGGCGGACGGAGAGCTCCGCCACGCCGACGGGGAGGCCTGGCGAGTGCTCAAGGCGGATGTCCTCGATGTTCACCCCGGCCGCGCCGGCCGCATCGAACAGGCGGGCAAGCTCTCCCGGCCGGTCAGCGAGGACAACCTGGACCACGGTGAAGTTCCGTGGCTTGCCGCCGTGCTTGCCAGGGATGCGGCCGGCGCCCGCCCGGCCCCGGTCGAGCAGGCTCGTGACGCCGGCGTTCACGGGCTCAGTGCTCAGACTCGCAGTGGCGGGCGTGCCCGCGGGAAGGCGCGCGAGGATGCGCGCGGCGGCCGCCAGGTCCTCGGCGACGGCGGCGACGACCTCAGCGACCGGCCCCGCGTTGGCGGTGAGGATCTGGGTCCACAGCGCGCTGTCGCCCGCCGCGATCCTGGTGACGTCCCTGAGGCCCTGGCCCGCCAGCTTGAGCGCGTCGGCGGGAACGCTGGACGGGGCGAGCCTGGCGGCCATCGCGACGGCGACGAGGTGTGGCGCGTGCGAGACGAGCGCGACCCAGCTATCGTGCGTGGCCGGGTCGGTCACCACCGGGTCGGCGCCGCAGGCGATCGCGAGCGCCGTCACCGCGTCCACCGCGCCCGGTGCCGTCTCCGGGAGCGGGCACAGCGCCCACGTGCGGCCGAGGAAGAGGTCCGCCTGGGCGGCGGCGGGTCCCTGGCGCTCCCGCCCGGCCAGCGGATGCGCGGGAACGTAGGTCTCCAGGTCGCAACCCAGGTCGCGGGCGTGCCTGGCCGGGAGGACCTTGACGCTGGCGACATCGGTGTAGACGTCCGCGACGGCGCATTCCTGCGCGAGGGCGAGTTCCCTGCCGACCACGGCAGGTGGCATCGCGAGTACCGCGATGTCCGCGATCCCCTTGGCATCGCGCAGGTCGGGCACGACCGTGCCCGCCCCGAGATCGGCGGCGAGCTTGGCGGTGGCCGGGTCGGCGTCGCTGAGCCAGACTTCGGTCCCCTTATCGCGCAACGCGAGCGCGATGGATGTCCCGATTAGCCCGGTTCCCTGCACAAGGACCCGCTTGGGCGGGTTCATGACGCGTCACCGGGCGGCTGGGTAATGACCTCGCCACGGCCGTCGCCACGCCGCGGGCCGCGCCCGCCTGCGGGTGCCTGGGTGGCGGTGGCGGGCGAAGGGCCGCTTCCGTTCGGGATCATGGTCTCTGGTCTTTGGCTCTTACTGCGCGATGTCCTGGCGCAGGCCGACCGCGCCGCGAAGGTAGACGTGCTGGATCTGCGCGCGGGGGCGTCCGGTTTCCACGTGCGCCATGAGGCGGACCACGCGGGGCATCGCGCGCTTGACGGGGATCTCCGTCGCGCACATCAAGGGCACGGCGTGGAAGCCGAGCTTGCGGGCCGCCAGCGCGGGGAACTCGGCCGTCAGGTCAGGGGTCACCGTGAACAGCACGCTGATCACGTCGTCTGGGGCGAGGTCGTTACGCGTCATCACCGCCGTGACCAGCTCGGCGGTCCCCTCAAGGATGGCGTCCCTGTCATCGGCGCCGACCTGGATCGCGCCGCGAATGGCCCGGACTGTCACTACCTGCTCCTTAGAGATCTTGAAACTCAAGGCTACTGCTGATCGCGGTGCCCTCGTGACCGTGCCTAGAGGCCGACGGCGGCGTACAGCTCGCCGATCTCCTTCGTGGTCAGGTCCCTGGTCGCACCGGGGCGGAGGCTGCCGAGCTTGATTGGCCCGACGGTGGTCCGCAGCAGCCTGCTGACCGGGTGGCCGACCTCCGCGAGCATCCGGCGGACGATGTGCTTGCGGCCCTCGTGCAGCGTGATCTCGATCATGGCGCGGCCACCCGCCTGCTCAAGGACACGGAACTTGTCGGCGACCGCCACACCGTCCTCGAGCTCCACGCCGGCTTGCAGGCGGCGGCCCAGGTCACGCGGGACCGGGCCGGGAACTTCTGCCCAGTAGGTCTTGGCCACCTCGTAGCTGGGGTGAGCGAGCCGGTGCGCGAGCTCACCGTCGTTGGTGAGGAGCATCAGGCCCTCGGTGTCGTAGTCGAGCCGCCCGACGTGGAACAGCCGCTCGGCGCGGTCGCCGAGGAAGTCGACGATCGTCTTGCGGCCGCGGTCGTCCGACATCGCCGTCAGCACGCCGCGCGGCTTGTTGAACGCCAGGTACGCGATGTCCTGGCGCGCCGGGATGCGCTTGCCGTCGACCCGGATGAGCTGGCTCTCCGGGTCGACGCGCGCGCCGAACCGCCGGACGACCTGTCCGTCCACCTCGACCCGGCCCGCGCCGATCAGCTCCTCGCAATGCCGGCGACTGCCCACGCCGGCCGCCGCGAGAACCTTCTGCAGCCTCGTACCATCCTCGACGTCGGTCAGGTCGTCGCGTTCGCTAGCGTCGCGAGCGCGGTCGACGACGTCGATGTCG
>JAWWPV010000192.1:0-6281 GCA_033854775.1 Trebonia sp. | reverse complement strand
GGTAATCGGACGATGATGGAGGTATGGGTACCTGGGTGCTGCGGCTGGCCAATGAGGGCGACGGCCCGCGGCTCGCGGTCAAGGACTGCATCGACGTGGCCGGCCTGCCGACGACGGCCGGGTGTCCGGTCGTGGCCGAGATGGCCGAGCCCGCCGAGATCGACGCGGCGGTGGTCGCGTCCGCCCGCGAGGCGGGCGCGCGGATCGTCGGCAAGACCGGACTGACCGAGCTGTGCTGGTCGGCGAACGGGATCAACCACTGGGCGGGCACGCCGGTCAATCCGCGTGACCCCAGGCGGCTGCCCGGCGGGTCCTCGAGCGGATCCGCGGTGGCGGTCGCCACTGGCGAGGCGGACGTGGCATTCGGGACGGATACCGGCGGATCCGTCAGGGTTCCCGCGGCCTGCTGCGGCGTGGTCGGGCTGAAGACCGCGTACGGCCGCGTCTCGGTGAAGGGGGTGTACCCGCTCGCGCCGTCCCTGGACACCGTGGGGCCGCTCGGCGCGGACGTCGCGGCGGTGGAGCTCGGGATGCGGCTGGTTGAGCCGGCGTTCCGGGTACCCGACGCGCCCGGCCCGCTGGTCGCGGGGCGGATCACCGTCCCGGGGGGTTACGGCGGGGCCGACCCGGTGATCGAGGCGGCGGTTGACCGCGCCCTTGACGCGGCTGGCTTCGCGGTGACGCGCGTGCCCGCGTGGGACGCCGACGCGGCGGTCAGCGCCATCGGGGTGATCATCGACGCCGAGGGGTTCAGGTCCAACGCCTACCTGATGCCGTACCTGCGGCAGCTGAGCCCGCACATACGGCGCAACCTGGAGCGCGGCGCCCGGCTCACGCCCGCCGACCGGCTTGCGGCGGAGCGGACCAGGGCGGCGGTGCGCGGCACCTTCGAGGCGCTGCTCGCCGACTTCCCCGTGCTGGTCCTTCCCACGCTGCTGCACCAGCCGCCGCTGCTCGGCGAGCACGGCTTCTCGCTGACCGCGCTGACCGCGCCGGTCAACCTGGCCGGCTTCCCCGCGCTGGCGCTGCCGGTCCCCGCGCCCGACGGCATGATCGCGTCCATGCAAGTGATCGGGAGGACCGAGGAGCGGGTGCTCGCGTTCGGACGGGTGATCGAGGCCGCCCTGCGCGCCTGAGGCCCCTCCGGGCCGACATCGGGGGTACGGGGGGCCGTCCCCCCGGGGGAAAACGTCGCCGCTGGTCAACGCGGACTTCGTCCAGACCCCCGTCATCGCGTCGTCGGCCGCTGCTACGCTTCCGTCCACTAGTCGTTAGATGCCAGCGCCTTCTCACGAGGAGTGGTTACGCCCGGGGGTTCGGAGGGTCGCCCCGGAAGACAACAAATTTCGTCTGAGCCGCGCAGGTCCGATAGCATTGCGGCTTTGCTGTCGGGTCAGCTTCGGTCGGACACGGGGGTGACGGGGATCCTCCAGGAAGACAACTGCCCGCGACGGCAGGTCGGGGTCAAGCCCGCCCGACTACCTGACGGTGGACTGAGGGTTTGAGTTATGCGGTTTGAGTACGATGCTGCCCCCGAGGGCGGCTCACGGGTAACGCTGCGCGGCTCCTACGGGCTGTTCATCGGCGGCTCGTTCGTGGGCGGCTCCTCGGTGTTCAAGACGATCTCGCCTGCCACCGAGGAAGTTCTCGCCGAGGTGACGCACGGGACGACGGAGGACGTGGACCGGGCGGTCGCGGCCGCGAGACAGGCCTACGAGCGGGTCTGGTCGATGATGCCGGGCAGGGAACGGGCCAGGTACCTGCTGCGGATCGCGCGCCTGATGCGGGAGCGGGCCGCCGATCTGGCGGTACTTGAATCGCTCGACAGCGGCAAGCCGATCAGGCAGACGCGCGACGTGGACCTGCCGCTGGCGACGGCGCACTTCTTCTACCACGCCGGCTGGGCCGACAAGCTGGCCTACGCCGGATTCGGGTCCGCGGCGGCCGCCCCCGTCAGGCCGCTCGGCGTGGTCGGCCAGGTCATCGGCTGGAGCTCGCCGCTGCTCATGCTCGCGTGGAAGATCGCGCCGGCCCTGGCCTGCGGGAACACCGTGGTCCTCAAGCCGGCCGAGACCACGCCGCTGACCGCGCTCGCGTTCGCGGAGATCTGCGCCGACGCGGGCCTGCCGCCCGGCGTGGTCAACATCGTGACGGGCGACGGGCTGGCCGGCCAGCTCGTGGCCGGCCACCCGGGGATCGACAAGGTGGCGTTCACCGGTTCCCCCGAGGTCGGCAAGGAGATCGCGAAATCCGCCGCGCTGTGGGGCAAGCGGCTCACGCTCGAGCTCGGCGGCACGTCGGCGAACATCGTCTGCGCGGATGCCGACATCGACGCGGCGGCGCAGGGGATCGTGGAGGGCGTCTTCGTGCGCCAGGGCCACGCGTGCTGCGCGAGCTCGCGGGTGTTCGTCCAGGAGACGGTGCTCGACGACCTGGTGAGCGCCGTCAGGTGCCGGATGTCCGCGCTGCGGTCTGGCGACCCCCTGGACGAGGGCACCGACATCGGCGCGGTCAACTCCGCGGGCCAGCTGGACAAGATCACCGAGCTCGCCCGCTCCGGTGAGGCGGAGGGCGCGGTGCGCTGGTCGGCGCCGCAGGTGCCGCAGGACCGCGGTTTCTGGTTTCCGCCGACGATGTTCACCACGGTGTCAGAGGAGCACCGCATCGCCAGGGAGGAGCTTTCCTGGCCGGTGCTCACCGTGTCGTCGTTCACCACGCCGGATGAGGTGGTCGAGCGGACGAACAGCTCCAGGTACGGGCTGTCGGCCGGGGTGTGGACGCGGCAGGGCGCGCTGAGCGCGCGGCTGGCCGCCCGCCTGCGGGCCGGAGTCGTCTGGGTGAACTCGTTCGGCCGGCTTGACCCGGGCGTGCCGTTCGGCGGCTTCCAGGAGTCCGGGCTCGGCCGGGAGGGCGGCAGGCACGGCCTCGAGGCCTACCTCGACCTTCCGAACGCCGGGACATCTGATGTCTGAGACAACCGATATTCCGGAAAAGTCGCGATCCGACGTTCCGCCGCGGGTGCCAAGCCGCGCCCGCGCCGTTCCCCGCACGACCCACCGGCTCTACATCGGCGGCGTCTTCCCCCGCGCCGCGAACCGCCGCACGTTCGACGTGCACGGGGCGGACGGGACCTTCCTCGCCAGCGCCGCGCTCGCGGCGGGCAGGGACGCCCGCGACGCCGTGGTGGCGGCGCGCGCCGCGTTCCCCGCGTGGTCGCGCGCGGCGGGCTACGACAGGGGCCAGGCGCTCTACCGGGTCGCGGAGGTCATGGAGGGGCACCGTGCCCAGTTCGCCTCGCAGGTCAGGCGGGCCACCGGCGGCTCGCCGGACGCGGCCTACGCCGAGGTGGACGCGGCGGCGGACCGCTGGACCTGGTACGCCGGCTGGGCGGACAAGATCACCCAGGTGCGCGGCACCGTCAACCCGGTGGCGGGGCCGTTCGGCACCGTCTCGCTGCCGGAGCCTGTCGGCGTGACCGCCGTGCTCGCCCCGCAGGACAGCGCCCTGCTCGGCCTGGTCAGCGTGCTCGCGCCCGCGATCGTCAGCGGCAACACGGCCGTGCTCGTCGCCAGCGAGCGCTACCCGCTGCCCGCCGTCGCCTTCGCCGAGGCCCTGGCCGCGGCGGCGCTGCCGGCGGGCGTGGTGAACGTGCTCACCGGCGAGGTGGCCGAGATCTCGCCCTGGCTGGCCGCCCACCAGGACGTGAACGCGATCGACCTGGCCGGCGCCCCGGGCGCGCTCGCCGACGACCTCGCCGTGGCCGCGGCGGGCAACCTCAAGCGCGTGGTCCGCTTCGCCAACCCCGACTGGAGCGTCGAGCCTGGCCTTGAGCGCATGTTCGCGACCCTGGAGACCAAGACGGTCTGGCAGCCGCTGAACAGCTAGCCGAGCGCGGGGATGACCTCCGCCGCGACCCGCTCCATGTGCTCGGCCAGCTCCCACAGCGGCGTGAACAAGATCATCTCCGCGCCGGCGTCGATCACCTCGCGCACCCCGGCCGCGCACTCGGCCACCGTGCCCGTCACGGCGGCCGCCTCGATCGCGGGGACCCGCTGCCCGTAGATGTCGGCGAGCGCCGCGTTCATCCGCTCGCGCGCCCGTGCCCCGTCGATGAGGTCGATCCCGATGTAGACCCGCTTCGCGACCGGGAACTCGCCCGGCCCGAACCCGGCGGAACGCCCCGTGGCCGCAAGCGCGTCCCGCACCACGGCCACCTGCGAGGCGAACGCCGTGGTCGGCGACGAGCCCGCACCGAAGAACCCGTCGCACAGCCCGACACCGCGCCGGACGGCTGCCTCGGCCGCCCCGCCGAACCACAGCCGCGGGTAAGGCTTCTGGAACGGCTTCGGCTCCATCTGGGCGCCGGAGAGCTGGAAGAAGTCCCCGTCGAACGTCACCGACGGTGACGTCCACAGCTCCTTCATCAGCGCGAGTCCCTCGGTGAACCGCGCCACGTAGCGGTCGCGGGACATGCCGAACGCGGCGAACGGCTGCCGCGGCCCGCCAGACCCGACCCCGACCTCGACCCGCCCGCCGGACATCTGGTCAAGCGAGGCGATCGACTTGGCCAGGTGCACCGGGCTGTGCACGGTCGTCACGAAGACCGTGCAGCCGAGCCGCAGCGACGTCGTGCACGCCGCCGCGTAGGTCATGACCTCGAGCGGCGCCAGTTGCGGCGACCGGCTGAACGGTGATTCCTGTGTCCATGCGCTCTCGTAGACGCCGAGCTCCTCGGCCCGCGCGAAGTAGGAACGGAAGCCGTCAGGGGAGAACGAGCCGTCTGCGTAGACCTGCGGGATGGCGATCGCATACCTCATGACCGCATCGTAAGCCGGACGTCTCGAGGACTGGACGCGTCCCCCGGTGCGAGTGTGACGGTTGTCCCATGTCCTCGTGGTTTCACCCGTGCATGAGGCGGACTAGCGTACGGGTATAAGACTTCAGGACCCCAACGGGGCGGTGCCGCGGCCGGCGATCCCGACCGCTCATCATGAGCGCGTCCCGTGTAAGAGCGTGAAAGGGACGCGAATGCCCGAAGCATCGTCCGGTAATGGAAAAGTAGCGCTTCGTTATGGCGACGGTGGCGAACTCGACCTGCCAGTCAAAACCGCCACGGAGGGCTCGGCGGGGATCGAGGTGACGAAGCTGCTGTCGACGACCGGAATGGTCACGCTCGACCCCGGCTTCGTCAACACGGCCGCGTGTTCCTCGGAGATCACCTACATCGACGGCGACGCCGGCATCCTCCGCTACCGCGGCTACCCGATTGAGCAGCTGGCCGAGAAGGCGTCTTTCCTCGAGGTCAGCTACCTGCTGTTCTACGGGGCCCTGCCGACCTCCGAGCAGCTGGCCGACTTCACCGAGAAGGTCACCCACCACACCCTGCTCGACGAGGACTTCAAGACGTTCTTCAGCGCCTTCCCGCGCACCGCGCACCCGATGGCGGTGCTGTCGTCGGCCGTGTCCGCGCTGTCGAGCTTCTACCCGGGGCACCTCGACCCGCACAACGAGCAGGACGTCGACCTCTCCATGATCCGGCTGCTCGCGAAGCTGCCGACGCTGGGCGCGTACTTCTACAAGCGGTCGATCGGCCAGCCCTACCTCTACCCGGACAACTCGCTGTCCCTGGTTGAGAACTTCCTGCGGATGACCTTCGGCCACCCGGCCGAGGAGTACCAGGTGGACCCGGAGGTCGCCAAGGCCCTGGACATGCTGTTCGTGCTGCACGCCGATCACGAGCAGAACTGCTCCACTTCCACCGTCCGGGTGGTCGGGTCGAGTGAGGCCAACGTCTTCGCCAGCATCTCGGCGGGCGTGCACGCGCTGTCCGGCCCGCTGCACGGCGGCGCCAACGCGGCCGTCCTCGACATGCTCGAGGACATCCGCGACCAGGGCGGCGACGTCAGCAGCTACGTCACCCGGGTGAAGAACCGAGAGCCTGGCGTCAAGCTGATGGGCTTCGGCCACCGGGTTTACAAGAACTACGACCCCCGGGCCCGGATCGTCAAGAACGCCGCCGACCGGCTGATCGCCAAGCTCGCGCCGGACGACCACCTGCTCGACCTGGCCATGCAGCTGGAGGAAGTGGCGCTGAAGGACGACTACTTCATCAGCCGCAAGCTGTACCCGAACGTGGACTTCTACACCGGCCTGATCTACCGCGCGATGGGCTTCCCCACCGAGATGTTCACCGTGCTGTTCGCGATCGGCCGGCTACCCGGCTGGCTCGCGCACTACAAGGAGATGCTGCACGACCCGGCGACCAAGATCGCCCGCCCGCG
>JAWWPV010000191.1:0-10077 GCA_033854775.1 Trebonia sp. | reverse complement strand
GCCCGATGTCGGTCGTGGCCGACATCGGGTCGCCGACGACAAGCGCGCGGGTCGCCTCGGACATCGCCTCGACAATCTCCTCGTGCCTGGCCGCAGGCACGAAGACCCGAGTCTGCGCGGCGCATACCTGGCCCGCGTTCACCATGGCGCCGGTGACCAGCATCCGGGCGCTCGCGCCGGTCAGCTCGAAATCGTCGAGCACCACGGCGGCGGACTTCCCGCCGAGTTCCAGGGTGCACCGCTTAAGGCTCGCACCGCAGATAGCCCCGACCTGCCGGCCGACGGCGGTCGAGCCGGTGAAGCTCACCTTGTCGACGCGGGGATCCCTGACGAGCAGCTCGCTGATGTCCGCCCCGGCCGGCAGGATGCTGAGCACCCCTTCCGGCAGTCCGGCCTCGACCGCGGCCTCGGCGAGCAGGTAGGTATGCAGCGGTGTCTCCGGCGGCGGCTTCAGCACCACGGTGTTCCCGGCGGCCAGGGCGGGCGCGAGCTTCATCGCGGCCACGAACAACGGCGCGTTCCACGGCACGATCGCGACCACCACGCCGACCGGGGCGCGCCGGACGCGCAGCGTGCGGCGCCCGGTGCCCTGACGGGTACTGGTCCAGGGGTAGCTGCCGCCGAGGTCGGCACACGCCCGCAGCATGGACACTGCCTTAGAGATCTGGCCCGCGGGCAGGCCGCGGCGCGGCAGCCCCTGTTCCGCGCACAGGACGTCGGCGAACTGCTCGGTGCGCGCTTCGATGGCGTCGGCCAGCGCCTGAAGGATGCCGAGGCGCTCGTCCGCAGGCAGCCAGGGCCACGGGCCGGTGTCAAACGTCGACCGGGCCGCGGCGACGGCACGGTCCGCGTCATCCTTGGTCGCACGGGGCACGCTGCCGACGACCTCGAGGGAGGCCGGCGAGACGACCTCAACCCTGTCGCCGGCGGCGGCCTGCTGCCACCGGCCGCCGAGGAAGAACACATCCCAGTCCTGCACTGTTAACCTGCCTTCGGTGTAGATGCGGCCATGCCAGGCCGCCGTGCCTCCGAATCGGGGGGCTCCGCGGGCGCCGGCGGCGGGCGCCGCCCGGCGCGGTGGCGCAGGTAGTCCGCGGACAGTTCGGGCACGGGCAGCCCCAGCCGCCGCGCCAGCATCTGGGTCAGGGCGTTGTCGTGCCCCATCCTGGTGCCGGCGGGCAGCTCGCCCCGCCTAACGTGCGCGTCGGCCTGGCGGATCAGCGTCGTCGCCAGGAACAGGGCCTGCACGATCTCGAAGTAGCCGACGTCGCCGAGTCGCCGCCCCGATGCCGCCTCGTACCGGCCGATGATCTCGTCCCTGGTGGCGTAGCCTGGCAGCCGCTCGACGCCCGCCGCCGAGGTGGCGAATTCGTCGAAGATCAGCCAGTGCGCGACATCGGCCTCCGGAGGCGCGATCGCCGCGACTTCCCAGTCGATGAGGGCCGCGGGAACGCAGCGCCGCGGGTCGAAGATGATGTTCCCTGGCCTGGCATCCCCCCAGGCGAGCACGGGCGAAGCGGTCGTGGCGCCCGGAGCGTGCTCGAGCGCGTAGGCCAGCGCCGCGTCGGTGACGGGGAAGGCGCGCCCGGCGGCGGCCCAGTGATACCACTCCGCCATGTGCCGCAGGTAAAAGGCGAGCCCCGACCCGGCGTCATCGGCGGGCGGTGAGTCGCCGGCCGCGAGGAACGGGTGCGACCGCCGCCACGGCACGTCGTGCAGCGCGGCGATCGCGTCGACAGACGACTGCCACGCGGACCGGCGCTGGCCGGGCGTCAGCGTGGTCAGCCACCCCGTGACGTGGATCGACGGCCGCCCGGCGGGCACGATCCCTGGCACCTGGTCCATGACGAAGAACGGCGCGCCGAGCACCGCCGGATCGCGCTCGGCCCACCGCGCGCGCGGCACGGGGACGGACGGGTACCGGGCCAGGCCCTGGATCACCGCGAACTCCCGTCCGGCGTCCGGGCGCAAGAAGATCCCGTCATAACCGGGTTGCGTGCGCAGCACCAGGTCCGCCGTCCTCGGGTGCCCCCGCTCCGCCCAGCGGACCTGGAACAGCCAGGTATCGCTGGACTGCCCGACCCCGGCCCGGGCGGGGGCCGCGATTTCGACCGACGTGACTTCGGTGCCCGAGGCCTCGGTGAGGCGGGCACCGAGCCAGGCGGCCAGCTCCGGAGCAGGGCCTGAGGCGCTCGCTGAGACCGAGCGCATCGCCGTCAGCCGCCTTCCGCGGCGAGGTAGTCCGCCAGCGGGGTGAGTCCCTCGCCGACCACGCCGTGCAGGATGAGCTCGTCCGCTCCCGCCGCCAGGTATTCCGCGAGAACCGATGCGGTCTGCCGGACCGTCCCGGCCGCCGTGCACGAGGCCAGCCACGACGGGGGCATGCCTTCGCAGAGCTTGATGAGCTCCGCCCGCGTCAGGTACTTGTCGGCGGGCTTGGTCCCCAGGTCGGTGAGGACGCGCTGGCCGCGGTACCGGGCGAGGTCCGCCTCGTCCCAGCCGTTGATCCTGGCGAGCGAATCGCCGAGTCCGGGGAGCGACAGATAGCCGGCCGCGCGCGCCTCGATGGCCAGCTGCCGCTCCGCGTCGCTGACCGCGGGAGCGCAGAGCACCGTCGCGTAGCAGCGGACACCGTCCGGATCGCGGCCCGCCTCCTGCGCCGCGGCTCGCACGATGTCCGCCGACCGCCGGACTGCCTGGGGCGTGAGCAGCGGGTGCAGGATCACGCCGTCGTAGCAGCGGCCGGCGAGGGCCAGCGTCTTGGGGCCGATGGCGGCGAGCAGCAACGGCGGCGGCGGGGCGTCAAGCACGACCGGCAGCCGGAGCTGCGGGAACCGGCCGAGCGGCCCCTCATACTCCACCGTCTGCCCGTCCCACAGCCGGCGGAGGAGGCCGGCGATGTCTTCGAGGGCGGCGAGCGTCGGGGCCGGCTGTCCGTAGGCGGCCCACCGCCAGGACGCGGAGCGCCCGAGGCCGAGCCGGAACCGGCCGCCGGTGAGCGCCTGCAGGGTCTGGCCCATCGACGCCAGCACCATCGGGTGGCGCAGGTACGGGTGGGTGATTCCGGCGGCTATCTGGACGCGGCGGGTGACCTGGCTGAGCGCGCCCGCGAGGGCGCCCAGGTCCTTGGTGTCGTACCGCTCGCCGATCCACGCCGTCCCGAGTCCCATCCGCTCCGTGGCCCGGGCCTGCCCGATACCTGACGCGGGGTCGCGGGCGGCGCCGGGCAGCACGTAGGCGCCCAGCCTGGCGAGCGGGACGCCCGTCATGCCGGCCTGCTCATGCCGTCCGGCCCAGGTAGCTCTCGGTCAGCAGGTCGGGGTCCCGGCGCAGGTTGGCCGCCGAGCGCTCAAGCACGACGTCGCCGTGCGCGAGCACCATCGCGCGGTCGGCGACCTGCAGCGCCATGTGCACGTGCTGCTCGACGAGGATGACCGCGGTCTGCTTCTCGTCCGCGATACGGCGCACGACCGGCAGGATCTTCTGCACGACCACCGGGGCGAGCCCGGTGCTGAGCTCGTCGATCAGGATCACCCGGGGCGACGCGACCATGGCCCGGGCCAGGACGAGCATCTGCTGCTCGCCGCCAGACAACGCGCGGGCCGGGACCCGCAGCCGCTTTTCCAGCTCGGGGAAGTACTCAAGTGCCTCGTTCAGCGCGTCTTTCCCGCGCCGGCCGAAGGAGATGTTGTCGGCGACGGACAGGGCGGTGAACAGGCACCGGTCGCTGGGAACAAGCTGGATACCGGAACGCGCGGCGCGGAACGGCTGCTTGTAGTTGACCGGCTTGCCGCCGATCGTCACCTGGCCGGCGAAGGGGCGCAGCAGCCCGGCCATCGCCAGCAGGCTGGTGGTCTTGCCCGCGCCGTTCGAGCCCAGGATCGAGAGGATCTCGCCCGGCCTGACCTCAAGGTTCAGGTTACGCACCACGGGGCGCCGGTGGTAGCCGGCGTCCAGCGACGTGCAGCGCAGCACCGGGTCCACGTCTTGTGTGGTCACGTCGTCATCGCGGGTCATGCCAGTTCCTCCGCGGTCGGCACCACGCTGCCGAGATAGGCAGCCACGACAAGCGGGTTGGCCAGGACCTCCCGGGGCGGCCCGGTGGCGATCACCTTGCCGAAGTCAAGCACGATGAGCTCGTCGCACACGTTCATCACCAGCTCCATGTCATGGTCGACAAGCAGGATCGCCACGCCCGAGTCGCGGACCGCGAGGAGCTGCTGGCCGAGCCAGGCGCTTTCCGCCGAGTCGAGGCCGGCCGCGGGCTCGTCGAGCAGCAGCAGCTTCGGCTCGCTCGCGAGCGCCTGGGCCACGCACACCAGCTTGCGCTGTCCTTCGCTGAGCTCTTCGGCTTGCATGCCGAGGAGCCCGGTCAGGCCGAGCGACTCGATGATCTCACTGGTGGCGCGGCTGGCCGGGGCCGTCCGGCCCGACAGGACGGATGCGACGGCGGACAGCCAGCCCCACCCGCTCCGCTCGCCGACGAGGATGTTCTCTTCCACCGTCAGGTCATCGAACACGCCACCCGACTGGAACGTCCTGGCCAGCCCGTGCCGCGCCCGGATGTACGCGGGTGCCCGGTCCAGGCGGGTGCCGTGGAAGCGAACCTCGCCTGAGTACCTGGTGAAGCCGGTCAGCGCGTCGACGAACGTGGTCTTCCCGGCGCCGTTGGGCCCGATGAGCCCGACGAACCCTGCCGCGGGGACGCTCAGCGACACCGAGTCGAGCGCCACCACGCCGCCGTAGCGGACGGTGAGGTCCGCGACGCTCAGCAGCGCGGCGGCGGAGGCCGCGTTTGCCGGCACGTCACACCACCCTTTCCGGAGCGGACGGTGCCGCGGCCCCGGTGACCCCCGAGCCGAGGGCGGGCGGCGCTGAGGGCGGCTTTCTCCTGAATACGCGGCGGGCCAGGCGTTCGAGCGGCTCCTGGATGGTGCCGCCCAGGCCCTCGGGGTGACGGATGATCGCGAAGATCAGGATCAGCCCGGTGATGAGCAGGTAGTAGCTGCCGAAGTTGATCTGCCGGTTGATGATGACGTAGATCAGCCCGTTGCTCCCGATGAGCCCGGCGGCCACGGCTCCGGTGATGGTGGTGATGCCGGAGATGTAGCAGATCCCGAAGAGCAGGATGCCGCTCAGGGCGTCGAACGAGTCTCCCGACACCGACGTCTGCTGGTAGCCGAGCAGGGCACCGCCAAGGCCCGCGATGACGGCGGCGATGCCGAAGCCGGCCAGCTTCACCCGGGCGACGTTGATCCCGTTGGCCGCGGCGGACCGTTCGTTGGCGCGGACCGCGAGCATCTGCGTCCCCAGCCTGCTGCGCCGCAGGTTAGCGACGCCCAGGGCGACGAGTGTGAGGATCACCAGGCAGAGGAGGCCGAACTGGATACGCGGGTACGACCCGCCGCTGCCGATCTCCAGGTTCAGGCCGAACAGCGTCGGCCCGGTGACCTGGCCGCCGTTGATCCCGCCGTTGAGGCTGTCGTTGTTGAAGTAGACCGAGCTGATGGCTATCGCCATCACGACCGTCACGATGGCCAGGTTCACCCCGCGGACCCGCAGCGCGGGCAGCCCGATGAGCACGCCGAGGAGCCCGACCGCGAGGGCGGCGAGGACCGGCGCGACGGGGAAGGGGATCTTCCACACGGTGGTCATCTCCGACAGCAACAGCGCCGCCGCGCCCACCAGGCTGTACTGGGCGAAGGAGATCTGCCCGACGTACCCGGTGACGACGACGAAAGACAGCGCGATGATCGCCAGGATGAACGAGGTCATCAGCGCGGCGCGATAGCTCCCGCCGAGCGCGAAGAGGAGGGCCAGGCCGACCAGGAACCAGATCAGGCCCTTGAGGCCCACGTGATGCGGCTGCCTGGCCTGCGGCAGGTCCTGGACGTTCAGCATTCCCCTGGTGGGCAGCGCCGAGCCCCGCACCATCAAGACGACCAGCACCACCACGAGCGGCAGCAGGTCCTGCGCGCCGGTGCCAAGCGACTTCGGGTACCAGGACTGTGACGCCTGGTAGCTCAGGTTGGACTGGAGCATCCCGAGGATCAGGCCCGAGAAAACGATCACCGGCAGGTTGCTGAACCCGCCGACGAGCGCGATCGCGAGCGCCGGTACGACCAGCAGGGTGAACCCGGCCGGGGTGACCGCGACCAGCGGTGAGATCACGGCCCCGGCCAGCCCGGCGATGAGCGCGCCGAGTCCCCAGTTCGCCAGCGCTACCCGTTCCGGCGAGACGCCGACGATGACGCTGCCCTTCTCCGACTCCACCACGGCCCGCGTGACGAGGCCGAACCGGGTGAAGTTGTAAATCGCCACGGCGACAAGCAGCAGCACCAGTGCCAGGCCGGCCGACCACAGCCCGTTGGTGGGCACGCGCAGTCCCCCGAGGGTGAGCGCGTGGCTGGGGAAGATCTGCGCGACGCTGATGGGGTTCGTGCCGAGCCGGAGGGCGACCGCGCCCTCGAGCACGAGCAGCACGCCGACCGAGGCCACGGCCTTGGCGAGGGCCCGAGCGTGCCGAAGCGGCCGGAAGACGATCAGGTAGCAGAGCAGGCCGAGCACGGCGCTGATGACGGCGGTGATCAGCAGCGCCAGCCAGACCGGCATCGGCCCGCTCAGGTTGACCAGGGCAGGCAACCCGAAGATCGGGTTGAACAGCGACCCGGCCGACCGCAGTTCGTTGTAGGTGTAGGCGGCGTACATGCCGATCGCGCCGGTCGCGAAGTTGACGACACCGGAGCTCCGGTAAAAGACCGCCAGGCTTAGCCCGAAGGCCGCCAGGATGGCGCCCGGCCCTAGGCCGAGGACCAGGAAGGTCAGGTTCTCCGTCACTCGCCGCTACCTCGATTCCACTGCGCGATCAGCATGCCGTCACCTGGGTTCAGACACCTTTCAGCAGCTGCGACGCGTTATACGCGCCCGCGAGCTTGAAGATGCCGCCGTCATAGCTCGCCAGGAATGCCGCACCCGTGCATACGGACGACTCGCCGGCGAAGAAGCTCATCCCGCAGCTGAACGTCTCGCCGCCGCCCATGAAGAGCGGGATGTTCTTGGCCGACTCGAGCGTCGTGGCGACGGACGCGGCGGCCAGCGTGCTCGGGTCCTTAGCGGTCAGCATGGCGCGGTAGAAGTCCATGATCGACTCGAATGCGCTCGGCGCGAACGACCCGACGCTGGCCGACGGCTCGTAGGTCTTCATCGCCTGCAGGTACGTCTTGGTGTCGGCGTCGCCGGGCACGGCCGACGTGTCCTGGAAGGCGAAGATGGTTCCGTCGGTCGCGCTGGCGGACACCGAACTCAGTGCGCTCGGCACGTTGCAGCTGCTCGACATGAACAGTGGCGTCGAATCGCTCAGCGAGGAACGGGCCTGGAGGCTTGCCGTGCACTGCGCGAGGGTCGTCACGATGAGGATCGCGCCGACGTGCTTGGCGACGAGCGCGTTGTATTCAGAGGTCACGTTCGCCGCCGTGATGTCGACGGGCTCGGGAACGTAGGTGATCCCGTCCTTGGCGAGCAGCTGGGCGAACGGCCCGTTGAGCGGGGTGCTCAGCGGCTGGACGTTCGTGTAGATCACGCCCAGGCTCTTGTAGCCCTTCGTCTTCGCGTACGCCGCGACCGGAGCGAACTGGGCGGCGAAGCCCGACGAGAGCGAGAACGCGAGCTTGTGGTCCACCTCGTCAGGGGAGCCCGCGTTCAGGGTGACGTAGGGCAGGCCGGCACCGGTGACGATCGGGACGGCGGAGCCGCCGGCCACGTCAACGCCCTTGATAACGACGTCGGGCTTGGCGTCCACGGCCTGGTTGGCGCAGTTGATGGCGCTGTCGGGGGTGCCGAGCGACTCGCAGTGAGCCAGCTTCAGCGGGCGTCCCTTGATCCCGCCGAGATTGTCGTTCACGTAGTCGACGGCGGCCTCGGCCGCCTGGAAGCTCTCCGGGGAGCTCGCCGCCGCGGACGCGCCTTCCTCGTCGAAGAAAAAGATGTTCAGCGGCTTGGCCGACGACGAGGCGGCCGACGCGCCGAGCGCGGCCGCCGGGGCCGACGACCCCGCCGACGCTGGACTTGTCGCGTTACTGCTGCTACTGCCGCTGCTGCAAGCAGCCGCGGTCAGGGCGAGGACGCTGAGTCCCGCCGCCGCGATTAGGCGCTTCATGTTGGACATACCTCCGCTGCTCCGAGGAGAAGTGCCATGCGAGCCATGGACTCGCCGGTGACCGCGCCCCCCCATGAGGCCGGGCCTGAGTTGGAAGATCAGATCTTGGTGAGGCCGACGCCGGCAGACCGGACGGAGCCTGATTACAATTAAGTGTTTTGTCTATTATGCATAATATTGTTGCCAGGGAAGGCCACCGTCAAGTAACGAGTCGGAAACCGCCGCGCGGGTCACGCCGTGGCTCCGGTCTGGCCGGCCAGCTCGCGCAGGGCGTTCTTGTCGACCTTGAGCATGGCGTTGGCCGGCAGCCGGTCGACTATTTCCAGCCGGTCTGGCGCCTTGTAGTCGGCGAGCTCGCTCCTCGCCAGCTCGCGCAACTCCTCAAGGCCTGGCGGTGCTTGCCCGGCCGCGGGCACCACGAACGCGACCCCGATCTCGCCGATCCGCGGCGCGGGTGCGCCGACCACGCTGACCGACGCCACTGCCGGGTGCAACGCGAGCACCGCCTCCACCTCCGCGGGATAGACGTTGTAACCGCCGCGGATGTACATGTCGGTGGCCCGGCCGACAATGGTCAGGTTCCCGTCGTCGCGCAGGTACCCCAGGTCCCCGCTGACCAGCCACCCCTCGTCGTCGAAGGCCGCGGCCGTCAGCTCGGGCGCGTTCCAGTACCCGCGCATCACGCACGCGCCCCGGATCCGCACCTGCCCGACCTCCCCGGCCCCCGCGCCCACCGACACCTCCATGCCGAGCTGCGGCCGCCCCACCGTGCGGAACTGCACATCCGGCGGATCCTCCGGCTCCGTCCCGCAGATCGTGGGGCTCTCCGTCATCGCGTACCTGACCACCAGCGGGAACCCCATCCGCCGGTTGATCTCCTCGACCACCTCTGGCCTGATCGGCGCGGTCGCCGACGTTCCGATGCGGACATGCGACAGGTCGGTTGACTCCACCTCCGCCAGCCGGAGCATCCGTTCCCACTGGGTCGGCACGGCGCCGACCACGGTGATCTCCTCCCCGGCGATGAGCTTGAGCATCTCAAGCGGCCCGAGCGAGGTGGGGCTGACTACCATCGTCAGCCCGTTGACGAGCTGGTCCCACAGCTTGGCCATGTAGCCCGCGTGCGCGAACGGCGTGGAGACAAGGCGCCGGTCGCCCGGCGCGCTCATCGCGCCGGCGGCCGCGGCGATCGCGCGCATGTTGCGGTGGTCGAAGCTCGCCCCCTTCGGCAGCCCGGTAGTGCCGCTCGTCCACATGATCGCGACGATGTCGTCGGGGGACTCCGCCTCGGGAACGGGCGGGCCGCCTGCTGGCGGCCGCCGGTACGCCGCGGGAAGCTCGGCCCGGTCGAGCACGGCGAAGCCGTCCGGCACCGCGGGCAGGCCGAGCGTCTCGTCCCTGACCACGAGCGCGGGCGCGGCCTGGCTCATGATCGAGTCAACCTCGCGCCGCCCGAGCCTGGTGTTGAGGCCGGTGGCGATCGCGCCGATCTTTCCCGCGGCGGCGTAGGCCACCGCGTAGTCGATGGAGGCGGGCAGCATCAGCGCCACCACGTCCCCCTGGCCCACGCCCCGGGCGCGGAACTCCGCCGCCAGCGCGTCGGCCATCCGCATCCACTGCGCGAAGGTGATCCGCCTGTCGCCGTCGACGTAGGCCTCACGGTCGCCGAACGCGGCCACGGCGGCGTCCATGACCTGCCGGATCGTCGTGAACTCCCCAGCCAGCGCCGACACGGGGGCAAGCATCATTCACTCCTAGGGTCTGGTGTATCGCGGTCGGTCATCTCAATGGCCGGTGAAGTGCGGGTCGCGGTGCTGAGTGAAGGCGGTCACGCCCTCGGTCACGTCGTCCGCGCGTGACTGCATCTCCACCGACATCGCCTCAAGCAGGAACAGCTGCTCGCGCCCGCCATCGAACGAGGA
>JAWWPV010000190.1:0-8269 GCA_033854775.1 Trebonia sp. | reverse complement strand
ATACCCCAAGTCCGCCGCCGGCCGGTTGTCAGCGCCGCCCTTGGCGGGCTGCTCGCGGCGCGCTTAGGCTTGAAGTCACATTGAGACTACGTCCCTTGTGCCCGGATTGTCCCCGTGGTCTCAGGGGCGACAGTCCGGCATCGGCCGCGAGGGCGGGGTAGACGGGCTGCTGCCGTTCCTTGAGTCGAAGGCCATGCTGCTCGACGGCCCGACCTCCCGGTACAGCGACGTACAACTCTGAACCACACCAGAGTCAAGGAGGACCAGTACATATGACAACGACAGCAGACGCGATCAGCACACCGTTGCTGATCGCCGGCGAGGAGCGGCCGGGCAGTGCCGGCTCGTTCCCCGTCTATGACCCCGCGCACACCGGGGCGATCATCGGCTACGCCGCCGCCGCCTCGGCCGACGATGCCCTGGCCGCCGTCGCCGCCGCCGAGGCGGCCTGGCCCGCCTGGGCCGCGATGTCGGCGACCGAACGCGTCGGGATCGTCCTGGCGGCCCTCTCCGGCCTTGAGGCGGACAACGACGCGCGCACCGACATCCTGTCCAGGGAGAACGGGAAGATCCGGTTCGAGGCCTTCATCGACCTCGCCGTCTTCTCCGGCCGGTTCCACCAGGCGGCGCAGTACGCGCCAGAACTCGACGTCGACGAGCACATCCAGGGGCCGCCGTTCAACACGACGATCTCCAAGCTGTCCCGCGGCGTCGTCACGATCATCTACCCGTTCAACTGGCCGCTCGCCATCCTCGCCGCGTCCCTGCCGGCCGCGCTGATGTCCGGCAACACGGTAATCGTGAAGCCGCCGCCCACCACGCCGCTGTCGTCGGTGCAGACGCTCAGGCACCTGGTTCGCGCGTTGCCCCCTGGCGTGCTCAACGTCGTCACCGGCGCGGACGACGTGGTCGGCCCGATCGTCGTCGGCGACCCGCGGATCAGGCACGTCTGCTTCACCGGCTCGGTCGGCGGCGGCAAGCGGATTATGACGATGGCCGCCGCGAACGTCACCAACGTGACGCTTGAGCTCGGCGGCAACGACCCGGCCCTGGTCCTGGACGACGCGGTGCTCGACGAGGCGACGTTCGGGCGGATGAGCGGCGCGACGTTCATGACCACCGGCCAGGTGTGCATGGCGCTCAAGCGGCTCTACGTGCCGCGCTCCCGCTACGACGAGGTCATCGACGGCCTGGCGGCCACGCTGGTGGGCCAGAAGATCGGCCCTGGCCTCGACCCGGAGGTCACGATGGGCCCGCTCAACACGGCCAGCCAGCGGGATTACGTCGCCAAGCTGCTCGAGGAGGCGAAGGCGTCCGGCGCCGAGGTGCAGAGCTACGGCGAGTACGCCGGGGACTGGACGTCGGGCAACTACATGCTGCCGTCCCTGGTCCTCGACCCGGCACCCGATCTCTCCATCGTCGCCGAGGAGCAGTTCGGCCCGGCGCTGCCGGTCATCCCCTACGACAGCGAGGAGCAGGCGATCAGGCTGGCCAACGCGACCTGGTCCGGCCTGTGCTCGTCAGTGTGGTCAGGCGACAACGAGCACGCCATGAAGGTCGGCCGCCAGCTCCGCACCGGCGTCACCTTCTTCAACAACCACAACGCGACCGCGGTCGACGAGCGCGCCCCGTTCGGCGGCTTCGCCCAGTCCGGCATCGGCCGCGAGCTCGGCCGGGAGGGCATGCGCGACTTCACCGAGACCCACGTGATGGCCGTCCCGTCCGAATAAGTCAAAAAGTAAAAACAGCATCATTCCGAACGAGTGCGTGGCGACTCTACGCCTGACCGCCGGCAGCGACCCCGCGGATGTGGGATACAAAGGGCCCCCCGGGGGGCCCTTTGTATCCCACATCCTGTCTCTGCGCGGGTCGCGGGGACTGTGCGGGGCTCGCGGGCGGCGGGCGATAGGCTCGGCATTAGGTACTGGACTCTAGGGACGGAGGGGGCTCATGCCCGCCAAGGGAAGCGCTGAATGGAAGGGTGACGTGCCCACGGGCGCCGGCACCTTCACCGCCGGGGACACGATCAGCGGCGGGTACACCTTCAAGTCCCGCTTCGAGGACGGCCCGGGTTCCAATCCCGAGCAGCTGATCGCCGCGGCGCACGCGGCGTGCTTCTCGATGGCCCTGTCGAACATCCTCGCCCAGGCGGGGCACACCGCCGAGTCGGTGCACACCGACGCCACGGTGACGCTGCGGCCCGTCGACGGCGCCCCGACGATCACCAAGATCGCCCTCGTCACGACGGGCCGGGTGCCCGGCATCGACCAGGCGGCCTTCGCCGAGCACGCCCAGGCCGCCAAGGTGGGCTGCCCGGTGAGTCGGGCGCTCGCCGGCGTCCCCGAGATCACCATGGAGGCGACGCTGTTGTAACCCGGGGGGACGACCCCCGTCCCCCTGATGTCCGTGTGGGCGGGCCTGATCGCTAAAGGCGCGATCGTCTCAGGCCCGCCCACACGGACTAAAAGCTGAGGGCTGACTCCTGAAGGGATGACCATGGAATTCGCGAAGCTTGCCGACGGGAACCAGCTGCCCATGCTCGGGCTCGGCGTCTGGCAGGTGCCGGACGGGGCGACGTGCGAGCGGGCGGTGCGCTGGGCGCTTGAGCTTGGCTACCGGCACATCGACACCGCCCAGGCCTACGGCAACGAGGAGAGCGTCGGCAAGGCGCTGCGGGACAGCGGTGTGCCCCGCGACGAGGTGTTCGTCACCACCAAGTTCTATCCGGGGCGCAAGGACCCGGTCGCCGAGGCGGAAAAGAGCCTAAGGCGGCTCGGCGTCGACCAGGTGGACCTCTACCTGGTGCACTGGCCGCAGCGCGGGCCGGTATGGGCCTGGCCCGGCATGGAGCGGGCACAGGAGCGTGGCCTGGCCCGGTCGATCGGCGTGTCGAACTTCGGCGCGGCCGACCTCGACCAGGTCATCGCCGCGGGCAGCGTCGCGCCGGCCGTCAACCAGATCCAGTTCAGTGCCATGGAGTACCGGCGCGGCCTGCTTGATGCGTGCCGCCGCCACGGCATCGTCCTCGAGGCCTACAGCCCGCTCGGCACCGGGCGGCACCTGCAAAACCGGCGGGTGACCGAGATCGCCGCCCGCGCCGGCCGCACCCCGGCGCAGGTGCTGCTGCGCTGGTGCCTACAGCACGGCGTCCCGATCATCCCCAAGTCGACCCATCGCGACCGGATCGAAGAGAACAGCCAGGTCTTCGACTTCACCCTGTCCGATGAGGACATGGCCGCCCTCGACGCACTCGACCAGACCCACGGCACCGACCGCGCCCTGGAAAGCACCTGGTGGCGCTAGTCACGCCTGTTCAGATCGCGATGAACAGCATGAAGGCCATCGCGATGCCCATCGCGATGCGGCAGCCGATTGTGACCGCGGGCGAGCGCAGGGAAGCGGCGCCGCCGTCCTCAGCGTGATCACCGCCGCCAGTGACCCCGCCATCGGCGGCGTCGGGATGACGGCCAGCGTCCGGCTCCGCGGCTTCCAGTGCTGGCGATCCGGGCTCAGCGCCGGCCAGCATGGGAAGCCCCGGCACCGGGACGCCGGGCGCGGCCGCCCCCGCCAGCGACACGCGCGCGGTCGCCAGGCCGTAGCGGCGGCCGGAGAGCTGGTCGAGATCCCAGATGCTGTACCCGACCAGGATGAACGCGAAGGGCAGGGCGAGCGTTGGGTAGGTCAGCGTCATCGCCGATCCTCCCGCCATCGCGCCCATGCCGCGAACGCCGCTCGCGGTGACTGTCATGGCCAGGAACATGTAGAGCATCGAGCAGCTGTGCACGAGGTGCGGGGCGCAGTGCCCGCCGGCCAGGGCGCGCACGCCGTTCGTTCGGGCATCGCGGGCCACCCGGACCGCGAACCAGGCGGCGAGCAGCCCGAAGATGACCTCCCACGGGGTATCCGGAAGGGTGCGCAGGCTCGCCGCCAGCATGCCCGCCATGGCGATGGCCATCAGCAGGTGCGCCAGGTCGGTGTCGATGACGACGGCGCCGCGCCGCCACGGGCGGGCCGCCGCCAGTCGCGCCGCGCTCACCGCCGCCACCGCGAGCATGAGGGCGGCGACGGCGTCCAGCAGCCAGGCGGGGGTCATCTCGGCACCCCCGTTCCCCCGCCGGGGCTCAGGCTCAGGCTCAGTTCGGGCTCACCGGGCGCGGGCGCGGACGGCGCTTGCGCCGGGAACGCCGACGTCGCGGTCGGCCAGTAGGCGAGCGCGAGCAGGATGAGCAGCGGCCCTGAGTTAGGGTCCGTCGCCCCGGTGGCGAGGATCATCCCGAACGCCTGCCCGATGACCCAGATCAGCGCCGCGACCACGATCGCGAGCGCGACGGCCGCCCTGGCGGCCCGTCGTGGCAGGAAGACGCCGGCCGCGATCACCACGAAGGCCACGGCGAGTATCACCGAGACGGCCAGCCCCTGTCCGGCGACAAGCGAGGCCGCGCTCTTGTCCAGTCCGGCGAGCCAGCCTGGCTCGCCTTCGGCCGTGTCCGTGAGGGCGCCGCTCAGCCCTCCGGGTGCCCGGTTCGCCGGGGTCAGGGCGAAGAACGCCAGGCTCAGCCACAGCACGAGCCAGAGCGTCCGGGCCGCGCGCTCCCCCACCGCCCGGGCCGCGACGAACGGCGGCGACGCGCCTGGCCTGTCAGCCGGCCACAGCAGGACGGCGAGCAGCGCATAGAGGATCACCGCCCCCGGCGCGCCGCCGACCGGGCTGGCGGTCCCGCGCAGGATCCCGCCGAACCCTTCGCCAAGCCACCACACGGCCAGCGACCACGCCACGGAGGCCGCGAGCGCGGGCCGCACCGTCGGCCGGAGGGCGATACCAAGGCCGAGCAGCAGCTGGGTCGCCGCGAAGATCGTGTTCAGCGGCACGAGGTGGTGCTGCACGAGGCTCGCGTCCCAGGCGATCGGCCGGGCGACGACCGCCGGATTGCCCGGCGAACCGGACGCGAGCATCCGGGCGAATGCCTTGGTGTACATGAACGGCTGGAACTGGAGCACGCCGTCGAGCAGCCACATCGCGGCGAGTCCGAGCTGTAGCGCCCGTGGCAGGTCCAGCCGCGCCACGGCGGGCTGCGCCTCGGCACCGAGCCTGCCCCGCAGCGCGGTACGGCCGACGACGACATCGCTCATCGACTCTCCCCCGTGCTCCTCCCGCGCGGCGAATAACGCTGTCAACGATAGAAGGACAGCTATTGACGACGCAAGAATTCCGAAGAAAAGTATGTAGATACCGACAATACCAAGAACCCGCAGCTAAACCCGCCGATCCCGCGGCCTGGCGCATGTGCCGATAAACCCCTAGAGGGTATCTCATAAACCCCGGCGGGGTATTCAGCGAACCGACCGGGGATATTAAAGGAATCACGGATTCCGCCGCGCGGCAATGCGCCGCCCCCGGCCCTGCCCGCGATTGCGGGCCCGCCCGTACCGGCCGGCAGCGGCGAACTCATCGGCCTCAGTCCGTGGCGCCTTGGCCGGCTGCGCAGGTGGCCGCGAGAGTGGCGGGCATGAGGAGCTCGAACGTGGACCCGGCGCCGACGGTGCTGCGGACCCGGACCGAGCCCTGGTGCGCTTCGGCGATGGCCTGCACGGTCGGCAGGCCAAGGCCGAAGCCGCCGGACTCACGGCGGCTGGACGGATGGCCGCGCGAGAACCGGTCGAAGATCCGTTCCAGGTCGTCGCCTGGTATTCCGCTGCCCGAGTCCGTCACCGTGAACACGGCCTGCCCGTCCGCCAGCCGCACGCTCAGCTCGATCTGATCCTCCGGCCCGGTATGCGCGATGGCGTTCTCGAGCAGCGCGTCCAGGGCCGCGGCGAGACGGTCGCGGTCGCCGGTGACCGATGCCTCGGTGACTTCCCCGAGTCGCCACCGGCGCCGGGTATAACCCCAGCGCTCCAGCGCGTCCATCACCAGCGCGTCGAGCGCGAACGGCGCCAGGTCGAGGAATCCCGGCGCGCCGGCGGAGGCGAGCAGAAGCATGCGGCCGGCCTGCTTGCGCAGCCGGCCAAGCTCGGAGACCACCACGCGGGCATCATCGGCGACCTGGTCGGTCGCCACCTGCTCGATCAGCTCCGCGTGACCGAGCGCCACCGTGATGGGCGTGCCAAGCTCGTGCGACGCGTCGAGCAGGAACAGCCGCTGCTGCTCGAGCAGGCGCAGGTTCTCCCTTGAGACGCGCTGTACCTCCTCAAGCGCCGCCAGCCGCTCCTCAAGCGCCGCGAGCCGCCGTCGTCCGTGCCAGACCATCACCAGGAACATCACCGCGACCAGGGGCACGAGGACCAGGTAGTCCGCGTCCTGCTGGCCCCGGATGACCTGGGCCCCGATGATCCCGCCGGTGGCCAGGGTCACCACCGCCAGCGTGAGCAGGGCGGGCTGAAGCCGCCACAGCCGGAACGCGTAGACCAGCGTCAGGCTTACCCAGATGGCCAGGAACGGTACGGTCTGCCACTCGGGAAGCAGCCGCATCGCCGCCAGGTTCAGCGCGACGAACACCGCCCAGAGGATGTCCCAGCGCGCTACCCGCGCCAGCCGCAGGCTGTACCCCAGCCGTCTGTCTTGAACAGTCATGCCGTACTCCACCGCCCGTGCCACGTGGTCTGCCGTGGCGCAATATGCAACCTATTACGCCGCCGGGCAGACCTGCCGCTCTGAGCCTACTGACCCGGGAACGCTGAAGGTTTTCAGAGGGCGCTGCCGCCCGTCGCCAGGCGCATGAGGTCACTCTCGGTGTCGACGTCGAGTTCCTTGCCCCCGGCGGAGCCGAACTCGTGCTGGTAGCTTTGCCACGACTCGCCGCGCACCTGGCGGGCGAAGCCGGACTCCATGAGCAGCACGAGTTCGAAGGCGGCGCGGTCGATGCGCTGGTTCAGCGCGCTGTACTCTTCACCACCGGGCCCTCCGGCACCGGTGTCCCCCGCACTGGCGCCCCAGTCCTCCGGGGCGGCGAACAGCGACGTAGGCACTGGCAGCGTGCGCAGGTAGGCGAACAGCGACCGCATCTGGTCGTCAACGACGAGCGCGTGCCGCGCCGTCCCCGCGGTCCCCGCGAGCACCACCGGCTTGCCGATCAGCAGGTCGTTGTCGAGCACCTGGAAGAACGACGTGAACAGCCCGCTCGGTCCCGCCTTGTAGACGGGAGCGGCGGCGATGAGCCCGTCGGCCGCGCCAAGCGCGTCGACCGCCCGCTCCAGCTTCGGCGTGAGGAGCTGGCTGGTCAGCGCGGTCGTGATGTCGGTGGCGAGCTCGCGCAGGTCGATCACCCTGGTGCGCACCGTGGCGCCGCGCCGCTCCGCCAGCGCGGCGACGCGCTGCGCGGTCCGGTCGGCCAGCATCCTGGTCGAGGACGGGTCGGACGTCCCGGCGCTGACCACGACGAGGTTGAATGTCTCGCTCATTGCCTTCCTCTTATTCAAAATCCTTATTCCGAACGACTTGTGGTTGCTGCCAGCTTCGCGCACAGCTCCTCAAGCTGGCGGAGCTCCACCGGGGTGAGCCCGGCGAGCATCGCCTGCGCGACCGAGCGGCCGTGGCGCCGGCCGATGCGCCGCTGAACGGCCAGGCCTTCCTCGGTCAGCGCCAGGCGGACGCCGCGGCCGTCCGTTGGGTCTGTCGTGCGGCTGACGAGCCCCCGGTCCGCCAGCCGGTCGACCATCCGGGACAGGGCCGGCTGGCTGAGCAGGACGTGGCGGTTGAGCTCGCTGAGGCGGATCGGGTTCGGGCACTTCGACAGCGTGTAGAGGACGTCGTACTCCTTCATGGACAAGTCCTCCCAGACGTCCTGCGCGTTGAACTTCCTGATCAGTGAACTGTGGGCGGTGAGGAGCGCCTCCCACGCGTCGTTGGCGGGGTGCCTGTCCGATATTTTTGGTTTTCCATCGGACAGGCCCCGGGGGGTACGGGGGGTCGCTCCCCCGGGGGACAGCTGCCTTTGGCCGGCCATCTTTCGTCCTAGAACATTGACGGGTAGTCGGCCGTAACGTCCTCGGCCGTGTCCTGGTACGGGGACGCGCCGGTCACGTTGTCGCCGCGGTTCGCGTTCGGGCGCGGCTGGCGGGCCGGCTGGTCGCCGTACTTGGCCGTGACCAGGAGCTCGTGGGTCGGGGCCGGGGCCGTCTCCGGGTCCTGCCTGGCCTCGATCTCCCTGCGCAGCACCGGGATGACCTCCCCGCCGAGCAGCTCAAGCTGGTTGAGCACGGTCTTCAGCGGCAGGCCCGCGTGGTCGACAAGGAACAGCTGGCGCTGGTAGTCGCCGAAGTGCTCGCGGAA
>JAWWPV010000189.1:0-5040 GCA_033854775.1 Trebonia sp. | reverse complement strand
CCGGGTTCGCACAGGACCTGGTGTTCCTCAAGCACGCCGGGCTGCGCCCCGTCGTCGTGCACGGCGGCGGCCCCCAGGTCACCGGGCACCTCGACCGCCTGGGGATCGAGTCGGTGTTCACCGCGGGGCTGCGCGTCACCACGGAAGAGACCATCGACGTGGTCCGGATGGTGCTCAACGGCAAGGTCAACAAGGACATCGTCGGCCTGATCAACCGCTACGGCCCGTACGCCGTCGGCCTGTCAGGCGAGGACGCCAACCTGTTCACCGCCGAGCGCAAGCTCGCCGCCGTCGACGGCGAGCTGGTGGACATCGGCCTGGTCGGCGAGATCACGAGCGTCGACGCCTCGGTGGTGCGCGCGCTCCTCGACAACGGCCGCATCCCCGTCATCTCAAGCCTCGCCCACGGCGCGGACGGCCCAGACGGTGCGCGCACTGTCTACAACGTGAACGCCGACACGGCCGCCGGGGCGCTGGCGGTGGCACTTGGGGCGGCCAAGCTGGTCGTGCTCACCGACGTCGAGGGCCTCTACCTGGACTGGCCGACTTCGGACGAGGTAATCAGCCAGCTCGACGCCGACGACCTGGAGAAGCTGCTGCCCGCCCTGTCCGCAGGCATGATCCCCAAGATGGAGGCCTGCCTCACCGCCGTCAGGGGCGGCGTGCCGCACGCCCACGTCCTCGACGGCCGCCTCAGTCATGCCATCCTGCTTGAGATCTTCACCGACTCAGGCATCGGCACCATGGTGATTGGAGAAACCCCGTGAGCCAGCGCCCCGCGACAGAGAACTCAGCGCTGCAGCAGCGCTTCGAGGCGGCGATGATGGGCAACTACGGCGTGCCGCCGCTTGCCCTCGCCCGAGGCGAGGGCAGCAACGTCTGGGACGTCGACGGCAACCGCTACCTGGACCTGATCGCCGGCATCGCGGTCTCCGCGCTCGGCCACGCGCACCCCGCCATCGTCGAGGCGGTCACCGCCCAGGTCGGCAAGATCGCGCACACTAGCAACCTGTTCCTCCACGAGCCCGGCGTGCTCCTCGCCGAGAAGCTGCTGAGCCTGCTCCACCAAGACGCCCGCGTCTTCTTCTGCAACTCGGGGACCGAGGCCAACGAGGCGGCGCTCAAGGTCGTCCGCCGCAGGCATTCCGCTAAGAGCCGGCCTGTCATGGTCGCCGCCGAGCACTCCTTCCACGGCCGGACGATGGGCGCGCTCGCCGTCACCGGCAAGGAGTCGATCCGCGCGCCGTTCGAGCCGTTCGGCTTCGACGTCCGCTGGGTCGAGTACGGCGACGCGGCCGCCCTGGCGAACGCCGTCGACGACCAGGTGGCGGGGGTCATCCTCGAGCCGACCCAGGGCGAGGGCGGCGTGATCCCCGCACCGACCGGCTACCTGGCCGCCGCGCGGCGCGCCTGCGACGCGGCGGGCGCGCTCCTCGTGCTCGACGAGATCCAGTCGGGCATCGGCCGCACCGGCAGCTGGTTCGCGCACCAGGCCGAGGGCGTCACCCCGGACGTGATGACGCTCGCCAAGGGCCTCGGCGGCGGCCTGCCGATCGGCGCGTGCATCGGCTTCGGCGAAGCGGGCACCGCCCTCGTCGCCGGCGACCACGGCTCCACCTTCGGCGGCAACCCGGTCGCCTGTGCCGCCGCCCTCGCCGTCATCGCCACGATCGAACGGGATGACATCCTCAAGAACGTCAAGGCCGTCGGCGAGACGCTGGCAAGCGGCATCGCGGCCATCGACCACCCGCTGCTCGCGGACGTCCGCGGCTCCGGCCTCTGGCTCGCCGCCGTCCTCACCCAGGACAAGGCGGCGCAGGTCAACGCCGCTGCCAGGCAGGCCGGGTTCCTGGTCAACGCGGTGCAGCCGGACGCGGTACGGCTCGCGCCGCCGCTGATCCTCACCCAGGCCGAGGCCACCGGGTTCGTCGAGGCGCTGCCCGCCATCCTGGCCCAGGTCCACGAGCAGAAGGCGTGACCATGGCAAGGCACTTCCTCCGCGACGACGACCTCACCCCGGCCGAGCAGGCCGAGGTCCTCGACCTGGCGAAGGCCATGAAGGCGGACCGCCTGGCCTTCCGCCCGCTTGCCGGGCCGAAGGCGGTCGCCCTGCTCTTCGACAAGCAGAGCCTGCGCACCCGCGTCTCGTTCGCTGTCGGCGTCGGCGAGCTCGGCGGCCTGCCGCTTGAGATCGACACGACCAAGACGCACATCGGGCGCGGCGAGACGATCGCCGACATCGCCCGGGTGCTGACCAGGCAGGTCGCCGCGATCACCTGGCGCACGTCCGGCCAGGACCGCATCGAGGAGCTCGCGCTCGCGTCCACGGTCCCGGTGATCAACGCGCTGACCGACGAGTTCCACCCGTGCCAGGTCCTCGCCGACCTCCAGACGGTGACCGAGCACCTCGGCCCGCTCGCGGGCCGCACGCTCACCTACGTCGGCGACGGCGCGAACAACATGGCGAATTCCTACCTGCTCGGCGGCGCGACCGCCGGGATGCACGTCCGGGTGGCCGCGCCGCCCGGCTACCAGCCCGGCCAGGCGATCGTCGCCAGGGCACAGCAGATCGCCGCGCAGACCGGCGGCTCCGCGGCCGTCCTCGACGACCCGGCCCTCGCGGCCAAGGGCGCCGACGTGCTCGCGACCGACGTCTGGGTCTCGATGGGCATGGCCGGCGCACCCGAGCGCAAGGCCGCGCTCGCCGCCTACCAGGTAAACGACGAGCTGGTCGCCCTGGCCGCCCCGGCCGCGATCGTGCTGCACTGCCTGCCCGCCCACCGCGACGAGGAGATCACCGCGGGCGTGATCGACGGCCCGGCCAGCGTGGTCTGGGACCAGGCGGAGAACCGGCTGCACGCGCAGAAGGCCCTGCTCGCCTGGCTCCTTGAGCAGCCTCGATGAGCACACCGGGCGCCCAGCACGGGCACGGACCCGCCGTTCCCGGGACCAAGGCGGCCAGGCAGGCGAGGATCGCCGCGATCCTCTCCAGGGAGCACGTCCACTCACAGGAGCAGCTGGCCGGGCTGCTCAAGCAGCACGCAGGCATGCACGTCACGCAGGCGACGTTGTCCCGCGACCTGGACGAGCTCGGCGTCGTACGGCTGCGCGCCCAGGACGGCACCCTGGTCTACTCGCTGCCCGGTGATCCGGGCGGGCCCAGCTCGCACCCCGGTACCGCTTTCGATTATCCCGAACGAATGCGGCCGAACTCCGATCCGCCCATTCCCCCCGTACCCGGGCCAGAAGTCACCGGGCCGCACGCCGAGGCGGCCACGCCCGACGGTATCGCGGCGGCGGGCGGTACCGGCGGCGCGTCGTCCCGCCTGGTCAGGTACCTCAAGGAGCTGCTGACCGCGGCGGAGGCCAGCGCCAACCTCGTCGTGCTGCGCACCCCGGCGGGTGCGGCACAGTTCCTCGCCTCGGCCATCGACCATGCCGCCTGGCCCGCCATCCTCGGCACGGTGGCCGGGGACGACACGGTCCTGGTCATCGCCAGGGATCCGGCCGGCGGCGACGCCCTGGCCGCGGAGTTGCTCAGCCTGGCCGAACGCCGCCGCTAGCGCAAATAAGGTGGTAAGGCTGGGGCCGATAACGCTGGAAGCGAGATAGGTGGGACAGATGGGAACGGGCGAGCAGCCAACTGGCGGGCCGGCGACGCGGTTGTGGGGCGGACGGTTCGAGGGCGGGCCCGCGGACGCGCTCGCGCGGCTGTCGCTCAGCGTGCACTTCGACTGGCGGCTCGCCAGGTACGACCTGCTCGCGTCCCGCGCGCACGCGAGGATGCTGCACCGGGCCGGCCTGCTGACCGACGCCGAGGCCGACTCCATGCTCGCGGCCCTCGATGACCTGGACGAGGCGGTCGAGGACGGCACCTTCCGGCCGACGGTCGCCGACGAGGACGTGCACACCGCGCTTGAGCGCGGGCTGCTTGAGCGGCTCGGCTCGCTCGGCGGCAAGCTGCGGGCCGGCCGCAGCCGCAACGACCAGGTAGCCACCGACCTGCGCCTGTACCTGCGCGATCACGCGCGCCTCATCGTGTCCAGGCTCGCCGAGCTGCAGACGGCGCTGATCGCACAGGCGTCGGCAAGCGGCGACCTGCCCGCACCCGGCATGACGCACCTTCAGCACGCGCAGCCGGTACTGTTCGCCCACCAGCTGCTCGCCCACGTGCAGGCGTTCACCAGGGACGTGAGCCGCCTGCGCGACTGGGACGGCCGGGCGTCGGTCAGCCCACTTGGCGCCGGCGCGCTGGCCGGCTCGTCGCTGCCGATCGACCCGCAGCAGTTCGCCGCCGAGCTCGGCTTCGCCGCGGCCGCGGCGAACTCGATGGACGCGGTTTCCGACCGGGACTTCGCCGCCGAGTTCTGCTTCGCGGCCGCGCTGACCGGCGTGCACCTGTCCAGGCTCGGCGAGGAGATCGTGCTCTGGTCTTCGCAGGAGTTCGGCTGGGTCGAGATCGACGACGCTTACGCCACGGGGTCCTCGATCATGCCGCAGAAGAAGAACCCGGACGTGGCCGAGCTTGCCCGCGGCAAGGCGGGCCGCCTCATCGGCGGGCTCACCGGCCTGCTCACCACCCTCAAGGGCCTGCCGCTCACCTACAACAGGGACCTCCAGGAGGACAAGGAGCCGGTGTTCGACGCCGTCGACACGCTGCTCCTGGTGCTGCCCGCGATGGCCGGCCTGATCGCGACCCTGCGGATCAACGCAAAGCGGCTGCGCGAGCTGGCGCCTGCCGGGTTCACGCTCGCCACCGACCTGGCGGAGTACCTGGTGCGGCGGGGCGTGCCGTTCCGCGAGGCACACGAGATCGTCGGGCACCTGGTCGTGTGGTGCCAGGTGAACGAGGTCGCACTTGACGAGGTGAGCGACGAGGACCTGGCCAAGGTTTCCCCGCACCTGACACCGGACGTCCGCGCGGTGCTCACCGTCGAGGGCGCGCTCGCCGCGCGCAAGGGCTTCGGCGGCACCGCGCCCGACCGGGTAGCCGAGCAGCTCGCCGCGGTGCGCGCCGCCGTCGACGACGGCGCGGCCTGG
>JAWWPV010000188.1:0-7089 GCA_033854775.1 Trebonia sp. | reverse complement strand
CGGCCTGGCGGACGCGCTCGACTCCCTGGCCGCGTCCAGCCCGATCCCGGCCACGGTGCGCGCCGACGTCGCCAGCCGCCCGTCGTCGGCGATCGAGACGATCGCCTACTTCTGCGCGGCCGAGCTCCTCGCTAACGCGATCAAGCACAGTTCGGCTAACACAATAGAAATAAACATCGATACAGAACGGCCTGGCGTGCTACGTTTGCGCGTCAGCGACGACGGCCGGGGTGGCGCGGACCCGTCCCGCGGCACGGGCCTTGACGGGCTGCGGCAGCGCGTGTCCACGGTCGACGGGTCGCTGCGCGTGTCCAGCCCGCCCGGCGGGCCGACCAGCGTGACCGTGGAACTGCCCACGCGGATGACCGGGGAAGGAACCTGATGCGTGTCGTGATCGCGGAGGACGCCGCGGTGCTGCGGGAAGGCCTGACCCGGCTGCTCGCCGACCGCGGCCACCAGGTGTGCGCGGCCGTGGGCGACGCGGGCGCCCTGCTCGAGGCGGTGCGTGAGCACGTGCCGGACGTGGTGATCGCGGACATCAGGATGCCGCCGTCCCACACCGACGAGGGCGTGCGCGCGGCGGAGGCCATCAGGCGCGACTTCCCGTCGGTCGGCGTGCTGGTGTTCTCGCAGTACATCGAGACCCGCTATACCTCGCGCCTGCTGGAGTCCGGCGCGGGCGGCGTCGGCTACCTGCTGAAGGACCGGGTGGGCAACGTGGGGGAGTTCGTCTCGGCGCTGGAGCGCGTCGCCTCGGGTGGCACCGCGCTTGACCCGGAGGTGGTCGGCAGGCTGCTGCGCAGGCCCGACCCGGGCCTGGCGTCGCTGACCCCCAGGGAGCGGGAGGTCCTTGGCCTCATGGCCGAGGGCAGGTCCAACTCCGGCATCGCCGTCAAGCTGGCGCTCTCCGAGGGCGCTGTCGAGAAGCACATCGCGGGCATCTTCGGCAAGCTCGGCCTGGAGTCAAGCGCCGGCGACAACCGCCGGGTGCTTGCCGTTCTCCGCTACCTCGGCGCCTCGGCCTAGCCGCTTCAACCGCGCAGCCAGGCAGAACCGCACTGAGACGCTACGGGGGAGTCGCGCCTGAGACTAAGCCGTTACACCATGCTGTCACGGTGCCCGCACAATTCACGTTAAGTTGTCGTAGTGGAAGAGATCGATCGCCGGATCGTGTCCTTGCTGTCCCGTAGCGGACGGATGAGTTTCACGGAACTGGCAAGGCAGGCGGGGCTTTCTGTGTCCGCCGTGCACCAGCGGGTGCGCAGGCTGGAGACCGAGGGCGTCATCACCGGTTACGTAGCGCTGTGTGACCCGGCCGCCATCGGCCTGCCGCTCACCGCCTTCGTGTCGATCAAGCCCTTCGACCCGTCCGCTCCCGACGACCTGCCGGACCGGCTCAAGGGCCTCACGGCCATCGAGGCCTGCCATAGCGTCGCCGGCGAGGAGAACTACATACTCAAGGTCCGCGTCGCCTCCCCGGTCGCCCTCGAGGACCTGTTGCAGCAGATCCGCACCGTGGCAAGCGTCTCCACGCGCACGACGGTGGTGCTGTCCACCGCCTACGAGAACCGCCCCCCGGAGGTCTAGCGAAAGTCAAAGGCCCCGAGCCGGCATTATCCGAACGAGTTCGTGCTGCACCCGCCCCGCCCGCGGCCTGCTCCGGGCGCGTCGGCGGCGGGCAGCCGGAAAGCTCAGGATCCGTGCTGGCTGGCAGGCAGGCCCGGGTCCTGCGCGCGCAGGCCGTCGAGCATCACGTCGAGCAGGCGGTCGGTGTCCCCAGGGGACTGCTCGCACGCCATGACGATCCCGTGCACCAGGCGCAGCACGTCCTGGGCGGAGATGTCCGGGCGCAGCACGCCGGCCCCCTGCGCGTAGCCGAGCAGCCGGTCAACCGTCTCGCGCATCCGCAGTGAGCAGACGGAGATGAGCTCCGAGTCCCGGCCGAGCGAGTCGATCAGGGCCCTGGCCAGGCCGCGCTTGGTGACCAGGTAGCCGGCTATCGCCCGCACCGACCCGGCGAACGCCTGTTCAGGCGAGACGGTGCCGATCAGCTCGTCGGCGGTCGTGCACACCGCGTCCACCTGGCTGCGGAAGACCCCGGCCTGCAGGTCGGTACGCGTCGGGAAATGACGGTAGAGCGTGCCGATCCCGACCCCTGCACGGCGCGCGATGTCCTCAAGCGGCGCGTCGGCGCCGTTCTCGGCGAACGCGATTGTCGCGGCCTCGATCAGCTTGGCACGGCTGCGCCGCGCGTCGGCCCGCATCCGCGGCTCGTCGCCCGCTTCGCTGCGGGCCTTCTCGATCATGTCCATCGGTCACGCACACTATCCGGTTTGCAAAACGGAGGCGACCTCCGTATAGTAACCGGAGTGAACCTCCGTATCTTCCCTTATCGTACCTCGCGCCTGGCGGATCGGCGAGCGGATGTCAGTGACACCCGCGGCCGGCGGCCGGGCGCCCGCCCGGGCGTCGCGCTCGCCATCATGCTCGGCGCCCAGCTAATGATCATCCTCGACGCGACCGTTGTAAACATCGCGCTTCCGCACATCCAGAGCGGGCTGCACTTCTCCGCGACCAGCTTGTCCTGGGTGCTGAACGGGTACACGCTGACGTTCGGCGGCCTGCTGCTGCTCGGCGGCCGCGCCGGCGACATCCTCGGCCGCCGCCGGATGTTCCTGGCCGGCATCGCCCTGTTCACCGTCGCCTCGCTGGCCGGCGGCCTCGCCCCGTCGGCGGGCGTGCTGCTCGTCGCCCGTGCCCTGCAGGGGGTCGGCGGCGCGCTCGCCTCGCCCGCGGTGCTCGCGCTCGTCATCAGCGCCTACCCCGAGGGGCGGGAGCGGACCAAGGCGCTCGGGATCTACACGGGCGTGGTGATGGGCGGCAGCTCGCTCGGCCTCGTGCTCGGCGGGGTGATCACGCAGTGGCTCGACTGGCGCTGGGTGCTGTTCATCAACATCCCGATCGGGATCGCCGTGCTGATCGCCACGCCGCGCTTCGTGGCCGAGACCGCCCGGGTACCCGGCCGGTTCGACCTGGCGGGCGCGATCACCTCGGTGGCCGGCGTCGGCGCGCTCGTGTACGCGTTCATCAGGGCCGCGTCGAACGGCTGGGGCGACTCGGTCACGATCGCCTCGTTCGGTGCCGCCGCCGTGCTGCTCGCGGCCTTCCTCGCGATCGAGACGCGCGCCGCCGAGCCGATCACGCCGCTGCGGCTGTTCGCCGACGCCGGCCGGTCCGGGTCGTTCGTGGCGCGGCTGCTGCTCGTGGCGGGCATGTTCGGGATGTTCTTCTTCCTGACCCAGTTCCTGCAGGACGTCCTTGGCTTCAGCCCGATCCAGGCAGGCATCGCCTTCCTGCCGATGACGGTGGCGCTGTTCGCGGTGTCCCGCTTCGTGCCGAGGCTGCTCCCGGTCTTCGGCCCGCAGCGACTCATGATCGCCGGGATGCTCCCGGTGATCGCGGGGATGGCCTGGTTGTCGAGGGTCTCGCCCGCCACCAGCTACTGGAGCGGGGTCTTCGAGCCGATGCTGCTGATCGGCATCGGCATGGGCGTGGTGTTCGTGCCGCTGACGACGGTCTCCCTCGCCGGGGTGCGCCGCGAGGACTCCGGTGCCGCCTCAAGCATGGTCAACGTCATGCAGCAGGTAGGCGGGTCGCTCGGCCTCGCGGTCCTCGTCGCGGTCTACGGCACCGCGACCCGCAGCGCCGCCGCGCACCCGGCGGCGGGCCTGTCCGGCACGGCGCTACAGCACCAGGTGCTCGCCCACGGCATGTCCACCGCGTTCGGCCTCGCCGCGATCTTCGACGTCGCCGTCCTGGTCCTGGTCCTCACCCTGCTCCGCACCCGCAAGCCAGCGGTGCCCGACACCCCGGCCGCCCTCGCCGACGACTCCGTCTCGGCCGCCGCGATCGGAGACACGATCGGGGACTAACGTTCCCGGAGGGACACAGGCCGGCAACACCATATTGGCCCTAGGGCACCCAGGCGCACGTCTAGTGGCCCTGGGGGCCCTAGGGCCAGCGCCGTATTGCCCCTAGGTTCCCCAGGGCCATCGCAGCCCGCCGTCTCGCGCTGATAACGCTGATAACAGCGAGACAGGATCCTCGGTGACGGTCAGGGCGACCGCTTCCGAGTAGCGGACGCGGCCGAAGTACATCAGCTTCACCAGCAGCCACGACTCCCAGCCAGGCGCGGCCGTCGCCGGGACCGCGACGGCGAACCGGACGGTCGCGTCGCCGCCGGGCGAGACCGTGACCGGCTGGGTCCACGGCCCGGTGGCCTGCCAGGTCCCCACGGGGGAGACGAGCTGGACCTCGCCGCGCAGCTGCGAGGCCAGGTGGCTGGCGATCCGCACGACCAGTTCGCCGCTCTCACCCGGCGCGAGCCGCACCGCCTCGGTGGCCAGCTCAAGGTCGGCCTCGCCCGCGAGCGCCATGACGTCGGACTGGAGGCGGAAGAACAGCTCTTCCGGATCCAGGTCCGGGTCGGGCCCGCCGGGCTCGCCGATAGTGACCACCGCGGCGTCCTCAAGCACCAGCCCGAGTCCGTCGGTGATCCGCGCGGTGAGGAAGTACCGCCCGCCGGCGGTGCCTGGCGGCGCGCTCACCGCCACGTCCCAGGCCGCGAACCCGTTCGGCTCCAGGTCGTAGCCAAGCGGCGCTCCCGCGCTGGCGACCCCGGCGACGCGGGCGGCGAGCCCGTCAGGCACGAGAAGCTCGAGCTGGCCGCTGGCTCCAGCGGGCCCGCACGCCACGGTCAGCGTCAGCCGCGCGGCGTCGCCCGCGGCGTCACCGCTTGATTCCCCGGAAGCACAGGCGAGCGTGACCCGGGTGGGGGAGAAGTGCACCGCGACGGGCACGTTACCCGCGGGCGCCGGCCCCTTCCCGTGCAGCCAGTACCGCGTGAACACGGGCTGTGCGGGCTCGGGCGGGCCGGCCGTGATCGAGTCGGCGGCAGCGGTCCCCTCGGCCGCGCCGCCCTCCGCCAGCCGCACCCGCAGCGTCGCCGTCTCGAACGGCCCCAGCGGCACGTGCGCGGTCCCGTCGGTGACCTCGAGCATGGGCGTGCGCACGCCCACGGAACCCTCGGCGGGCGGCAGGTCCGCGCCGTACCTCTCCTCAAGCAGGTCACTGCGCCAGGCGGCCTCGATCCCCGCCGCCAGCCGCAGCCGGGCGACCGCCGGGCGCCCGTCGGTCTCCCGCAGCCGGACGGTCACCTCGCGCGGCGTACGGGACGGCGTCCCCGTCAGGCCGGCCGCCAGCGGGTTGCCGACGGGCTTCAGCGCCGACAGCGTGACGTTGGGCGCACCGCCGACAGAAACGCCGGCGGCAAGCTGCCCGCCCACGCCGGCGCCGGCGTGGGCGCCGGCCTCAGCGGCCGCGGTCACGACCGCGATCAAGTCGTGGTTGTAGTCCTCCGCCGCCGCGCTGAACCCGGCGGACCGCCAGCCGGCGTGACCGCCCGACGAGGCGAGCGCGTAACCGAAGGTGTGCGACCAGTGCTGCCAGGCGAACGATGACCCGTCGGGCGCGGTACGCCGGTCGCCGTCGATCCACACCCCGCTCGGCCACCCCGAGCAGGCGCGGAACAGCGACATCCACAGCGTCCCGTCCGGCGTGACCGCCGCGCCGAGCGTGCCCCGGTTGAACACGGCGACCGCGCCGTCCGCGAGCGGCGCGTCCCCGTCCGCGAGCGCGTTCCCCTCGCAGACCTCGGCGGGGATCCGCTGGTTCATCACGTCAAGCGCCAGCCCGGAGACCGCCTCGTCAAGCGACGCCGGGTCGGCGGTGGCCAGGATGAGCACCGGCAGGTCCCTTGGCCCGCATACGTCCGCCCCCGGCGCGAACGCCGCCGCGCGCGACCGGGACGCCGGCACCCACAGCCGCGCCGCACCGCCCTCGGCGACCAGCTGGGCGAGCCGCTTGGCGACGGAGGGATCGCAGGCGGAGAGGACCTCCGCGGTGAACTCGTTCACCGAGGGCCCGCCGAGCGCGATGCGGAAGTCAGGCAGGTTGGAGTCCAGGTCGGGCGACCCGTAGCGGGTCCCTGACGACCGCGAGCACGTCGCCGTGACTCCCGCCCGCGCCAGCCAGGTGAGCAGGTCCTTGACGGCGGGCCTAGACTCGCTCGGCGTGAGGTCGGGGGTGACGACCTCGGCCACCCCGAGGGCCACGGCCACGTCGCCGTCGCCCGCGGCGTCGGCACCAGCGGTGAGCGCCATGCGCGCCACCGACCCGATACCGAACCAGTGGTTCGCCGGGTTCTCCATGGTCCACCAGTGCTCGGCCACGTCGGCTTCCGGCGCGCCGAACGGCCGCCCGATGACCGCCGTCGCCGTCTGGTACACCGGCAGCCCGCCGGGCAGGGCGGCGGGAAACCGCACCCGCAGCAGGTGCTCCTTCCCGATCGACCCGGACACGTGCGTCCTGAACTCCACCCGGTCCGCGCCGTCCCACAGCAGCGTCTCCGCGGTCACCGACAGGTCGCCGAGCGGGTACGAGGCGACGAGCCGCGACCCGACGGGCGAGCGCTGCGCCCGCACGGTCGCCGCGCCCGACGACGCCGCGATGCCGGGCCCCTTCGGTGACAGGTGCCACGGCCCCTCGTTCCACCGGGGATGCTGCTGGTACTCCTCCTGCAAGACCAGGTCGTTGCCCGGCATGGTCAGCACCTCACGCCCGGCCGCCTTGTCGACGACCGAGGCGAGCGCGCCATGACCCTCGGCGCCGGTCACGCGGAACGCGTCGTTCTCGATCGCCAGCCCGTCGGCGTCCGCCCAGCCGTCGGCGCCCAGCCCGGCCGGACCCGCCGGCCGCGGGGCGGCGGCAAGCGGGTACCTGAGGAAGCCGAGCGCCGGCACCCCGCGCGCCCGGAACGTCAGCGTCACCTCGGCGAGGGACCCGTCCGGGTGCCTGCGCACCCCGTCGGCGAGCGCCGGGACCGGGTCGCCGGTCACCGGGTCGGTGACGGTCAGCCACGGGGTGCCTGGCGCGGCCAGCCTGACGGTGGCCGTCGCCATGACGTCCCGCTCGCGCGCGCGCCCGTCGACGACGGTGACCGCGAGCCCGGTAGCGCCGGGAGCCGAGGCC
>JAWWPV010000187.1:0-5978 GCA_033854775.1 Trebonia sp. | reverse complement strand
CCCGTCGATGTCCAGCGCGAGGCCGGGCGCGGCGAAGCCGGCCTGCAGGCCGGAATCGGGTCCTCCGCCGGCGGCCCAGGCGACCTGGAGCCCGATGCTCGTCGCTTCGAGCAGCACGCCCCCGAGGTCCAGCGCGATCGGTCCGCCGTCGCTCGCGGTCAGCGTCAGCGCCGCCCGCGCGCCAGGCAGCAGGCTCGCGTGCCCCGCCGCAAGGTCCACGTCGGCCAGGGTGACGGTGAAGCTCGTCCCGACCTTGGTGCAGCCCTGTCCCAGCGTCGCGACGGTATAGCCGGCCGACAGGGCCGCGATGAGCCGTTCCGCCGCGCCGTCCGGACGCCAGGCGAGGAGGTTCAGCGGCCCCACGACAGGAATGATCCACGGATCGGCGGCGGTGCCGGTGCCGGCGATCGCGGTCCCGCTCGCCGTGGCGTCGGCGAGCAGGTCGCGGAGCAGGCCGAGCACGTCCGTCATCCCAGCCGGGGACGCGATGAGGCCTTTCCAGTAGGTCGCCAGCGCGCCAAGCGGGTCGCGGAAGAATCCGGCCAGGTCCAGGGGGGCGAGCGCCGGCGCGGACGGCGGGGCCCGCACGCCGATCAGCAGCCCGACCTTGTCGCCGAGAGTTCCGGCCAGGCGGCTCAGCATGTCGGCGAGCACACCGTCCAGCGCCTGGGTGACGGTCGCGGCGATCGCGTCCGGGGTGGACAGGTCCAGGGTGGCGTACTGATGGCCGAGGATCTGCACGGTGTCGGCGGCAAGGACGAACGCCGGGTGGCGCCCCTGATCCAGGGCGAAGCCGATGCGTACCCCCGCGACGGTAACGTCGCCGGTCGCGATGAGCGGCAGGCCGGCCGCACCCCGCTGGCCGGCTCTGGCCGCGACTTCCAGCGTGGGCAAGGCCAGCACGCTGCCGGTCCCGAGATCGAGCCGGGCCAGCTCGACGTCGGCGTGCAGGTCAGCATCGGCCGCCGCCACGGTGAGCTCCGCGACCAGGGACACGGCCGGGTGCCCGGTCGCGCCGGGTGCGCTGCGGAGCCCCAGGCTCACATCGGCGACACCGAGCGTGAGCGTGACCTCTCCGGTCACCGCGTCGACGGCTCCGGTCCCCAGCAGCTCGGTCAGGCCGGCCAGGAAGGCCCCGCGGGCCGTGTCGCTGGCGACCACTCCCTCCAGCCAGGCGGCGATCGCGTGCGGGCTGAACTGGTCCAAGGGCAGCGGTGGCACGGCGCCGGTCAGCCCGAGCATCGCGGCCAGGCCGGCCACCGGGCCGGCGTTCGCCGCTTCCCGCCGGGCCAGATCCAGCAGCAGGTCACGGGCGCTGGTGGCCAGCTGGTCGGGGTGGCTGAGGTCGAGCGTAAGGTCCTGCGGCGCGCCCGCTCCGGGGAGCTGAAGCCCGTGTAGCGCCAGGCTGATCCCTGCGCCCGGCCCAGCGGCGGTCGGTACGACGGCGGTGAGGCTCACGCCCTGCAGGCCGGCCTCGCCGGGCGCCGGCGTCGCGAACGTCAGCTGCACCGAGATCTCGACGAGCCCGTCAGGCGTCCCCGGCAGCAGCGGACCATCCGGACGGCTGTGGCCATCCTTGGTAATCGCGACGACGGGGACGTGGACGCGCAGGTCGGCGGCGGGCGTGCGGCCGGCTGCCGTGGCGAGCGTCGCACCCACGCCGATAACGACCCAGCCCTCTGGCGCCGCATCGACCACTGCGTAGACCGTCACCTGGGGCTTGTCGTGCTGGACCAGGGGCAGCCAGGTACGCCCGCGGTCGTCGGTCGTGGCGTTGTCGCCGCCGATCACCTCATCGACGAACCGCAGCAGCCCGGCACGCTGAGCAGGATTGGAGATGCAGGATTTCTGCCGGCTCGCCGGCTCCGAGAACCAGCTTCCGTCCGGCTGGCCCTGGGCATCGAGCAGCCCGAGTCCCGCCGCCAGGTCTGTGAGGCTGCCCAGGTCGGGCGCGCCGAGGCTCATGGCGGACTCAGACTGCTGGCGTCGAAAGCGAACCGGGCCTGCGGCGTAACCGACAGGGTCTTCCCGTCGCTGTGCAGGGACGATGCGATTAACGGCGTCCCGGCGGTGTCTGACCCGCTCGCGGCGCTGACGCCGGATGCGACGTCGAGCAGGCACTGCCACGCCAGCGCGATAAGCGCGTCACCCCAGACGTCGACGACAGCGTCGGGCCCGCGCGGCCGGTCCTCGGTCGCCGCGACCAGGCCCAGCGGCCGGTCCGGCAGCCCGATCGCGAAGCTGACGTCGACCTCGGTCGCGCCAGCCTGGTCACAGCGGACCGGGATCGTCACCGCGATGGCACCCGGCGCCAGCTTGACGTCGACCTGCTCGACCGCCACGTACAGCTCGCGATCGCCGTCCACCCAGGTGACGCCGCCGACCGGGGGAACTCCGGTCGCCGGTGCGGGGGGCAGCCCGCTGGCGGCCCGGATGGCCGCGCGGGCGAGGGCGGGCAGGTCGGCGCCGCTCACCGGCAGCGGCGCGCCGACCTTTCCTGGCGGCAGGGGCTGAGCCGTGACGAGTTCCGGGCACTGCTTGCGCAGCTGCGCAAGCAGCCTCTGGCATTCGGCATCATGTGCCGGGTCGCCGGCGCGGGACTGGCCAAAGGCCTCGGCCACCGCACGGGCTCCGAGGCGGCTGACACTCCGTCGTGCCACCGGCATGTGACCCCCCCGGTCCAAGCCAGTCCACGCCAAGCAGGGGTGGACGCGTTCCAAAGTCTAATCGCATGAGCGACGTTTTGCCCAGGGGATTCATCGGCCCAGCCTATTCTCCGGACTTCTGCCTCGAAGACCACCCTAATCAGGCAGCCCGGTGCTTGCCGGACTCGCACTTCCGGAATCCCCTGAAGCGATGATTATCCAGTCATTGACCGGCAGCCGTGGTCATCGCCGGATTGGCCGCGCTGGTGTGCGTCGTCGCATTAATCCCCGGCGAGGAGCGTGAACGAGAGCGGTCCCAGCTTCGACGAACCTGCCTAGCAGCCTAGAACGGTCTTGACGCCAGGATCTCGTCCTGGCTTCCAATGCACGATTGCCACAATGGCCGCCCGGCAGCCCCTTGGTGGATCACTCCGCACGGTGGCGGCCGGACGTGTCCGGCGGGGGCGGCGGCCAGATGACTCGGCCGCTGCCCTGTCCACGTCACCACCCATGGTTAGACGTTATTGATAGAAATTTGCCGGCCGAGCAGGTAGCTCCGGCGGGTCAGGAACTGGTGGTTCCGAGCGCGATCGCGTCAGGCCATCGCCTCGCCGAGCAGTCCGGTCGCCGTCCTCAGCTCGGACTCACTCGGCAGCGCGAAGCCAAGGAGCAGCGCCGGAGCCGATGACGCGTGCGTTGTGCAGTGCCGGTGCAGCTCATGCACGCCGACGCCGGAGCGCCGGGCCCGCATCGCCGTCGCGTGCTCGTCGGTGCCGTCCGGAAGCCAGGCGAGCAGATGCAACCCGGCAGCCGCCCCGCTGATGCGCACCTCCGGGAGGTGCGTACCCAGCGCGTCGATCAAGATGTCCCGCTTGGCGCGGTAGTGCCGGCGCATCGAACGCAGATGACGCTCGAGCGCGGCGTCCTCGATAAACGAGGCCATGGCCATCTGGTCGAGCGTCGGCGGTGTCACGCCAGTGACGAGCAGCACGTTCTCCACGTCGTCGATCAGGTGCGACGGAGGGACGACCCACGCGAGACGCAACGCGGGCGCCAGCGTCTTGCTCGTCGTCCCGACGAACGCGACCAGGTCCGGGGCCAGGCCCTGAAGGGAGGCCACCGGCTCCCGGCCGAAGCGGTACTCGACGTCGTAATCGTCCTCGACGATCAGCGCCCGGCGCTCGCGCGCCCACCTGATCAGGGCAGAGCGGCGCTCCGCCGTCATGACGACCCCGGTCGGATACTGATGCGCCGGCGTCATCACCACTGCATCCACGTCGGCGGCAGCGAGCTCTGAGACGACCAGGCCGTCCGCGTCCACCCGCACGGGGACCGCCTCGAGCCCGGCATGCTCGACCGTGTACCGCTGCCAACGCCAGCCAGGATCCTCGACCGCGACGCGGCGCCCGCCATGTGTCCGGAGCGCCTGCCAGAGTACGGTCAGCGCCTGGGACGCCGCGCAGCAGACCACGACGTGCTCCGGCTCCACGACCACTCCGCGCACCCGGGCCAGGTATCCGGCGACGGCGTTCCTCAGTTCGGCGACGCCGCGGTGGTTGGCGTAGCCCAGCCGCCGGTCAGGCAGTTCACGCAGGGCGCGCATCAGCGACGCCTTCCACCGGGCGCGAGGGAAGGCGTGGAAGTCAGCCTGGCCCGGCCTCAGGTCATACCGGAAGCGCTCCGGGGAGCTGACCTGCCGCGGCATCGGTGGCGTTCCAGAGGCCGGCAGCAAGGCGACGCGGGTGCCCGATCCGCGTTTCGCCGTCAGGTAACCCTCCGTGGCCAGCTGAGCATAACTATCGACCACGACACCGCGCGATACGCCGAGTTGGTCAGCCAGATCCCGGCTCGGTGGCACGACCGAGCCTGGCACCAGCCGGCCGGAACGAATCGCCACCCGCAGCGCGCCCTCAAGCTGCCGGCGGAGCGGGACACCAGGCTTGAACTCCATCTCCAGATCCACGCTCCGAAGCTATCCAGTCCACGCCCCGGGACGTCGATTGGACTCACTTATGCGGCAGCAATTGGACCCGTCCGCTGAACCACTTGCCACCTAGGCTGGCGACCACACCCGACCAGTAGACCGTTCCGGCAGGTACGAAGGGACCGATCGCATGCGCAAGGTGACGGCAGGGCTGTTCAGCTCGATTGATGGCGTGGTCGAGGCGCCCAACGAGTGGCAGCCCAGCTTCGATGAGGAGATGGGCGCGGTGTTGTCGGGCATGCTGGAGGAGCAGGACGCGGTGCTGCTCGGCCGGGTGACGTTCACTGAATGGGCCGGGTACTGGCCGGACTCGACCGACGAGCCGTTCGCGAGCTGGATCAACAGCACGCCGAAGTACGTCGCCTCCAGCACCCTCGATTCTGTGCATCAGTGGTCGAACACCACGCTGATGAAGGGCTCAGTGGCCGAGTTCGTTGCGGAACTGCGCCACCAGGATGGCGGGACGATCGGTACGGCCGGCAGCCCGTCGCTGGTCCGGTCGCTGATCGCACACGGGCTGCTCGACGAGCTCACCCTGATGATCAGCCCGGTCGTCGCTGGCGGCGGCCGCAAGCGGCTCTTCCCCGAGGACACCGCGGCGACCACGTTCGAACTGGTCGAAGGCCAGCCGACCAGCAGCGGTGCCCTGATCGCGACCTACCGCCCGATCCGGTAGCCGATCAACAGCAGGTACGCCTGCGTCTCTAGCTCTGCGCCCCGATCTGGGGCGTGGCCCAGGCAAAGCCAACGACAGGAGAGATTCCGATGAGCGACTTCACCGTCACCCGCACCCTGAATGGCCCGCGCGGGAGGGTCTGGCAGGTCCTCACGCAGCCCAGCCACTTCGAAGGCTGGCTGCCGGCCAAGCCGGGGACGGCGGTGCTGGACGTGCGGACCGGAGGGTCCTGGCAGGCGACTGTTGTCTCCTCTGAGGGCGAGGAGATCGCGCTGACCGGCCGTTACGACGAGGTGTCCGAGCCGGACCACCTGGTGATGACGGTGCCCGGCGATGTGGTCACCGCGATCGCGCTGACTTCCGCCCTGGACGACAGCACGCAGATCGCCTACACCTTCGACGTCGATGAATCCATGCACTCCATGGTCACGGAGAGTGTCGATGAGGTTCTCGGCCGGGTCTCCAAGGTCCTGGCCGAGATCGCGTAGGAGGGGCGGTCCGTGTACGCCGACATCAACGGCCTGAAGATGTTCTACGAGATCCGCGGCCCATCAGATCCGGCTGAAGTCCCGGTGGTGCTGCTGCACGGCGCCCTCTCCGCGACCGGAAGCTCATTCGGGACTCTGCCAGATCTGCTGGCCCGAACCCGTCAGGTCATCACCGTGGAGCAGCA
>JAWWPV010000186.1:0-3776 GCA_033854775.1 Trebonia sp. | reverse complement strand
GGGCCGCGGCGGGCCTCGGCGCGCTGGGGGTGAGCGGCGTGGGACTCACCCTGGCGGCCGGCGGGGCCGGCGTGCTGGCCGGCGGCGTCGTCGCCTACGGTGTCGGCGACTTCGCCCACAACCTGATCCAGGAAAACTGGGGCGCGGACATCTCCAAGCACGGTGTTATCTTGGGCATCGGCGACGGGATCGGGGACAGCGCCGTGAAGACCGGCCAGGACTTCGTGAAGGTGGGTTCCGGCATCGCGCACGGGGTGGAGCACGCGTGGGACAGCATCTTTTAATGACGCGGTTGGTCCCGCCGCCCGGGACCCAACGGTGAGCGCGGACCCCGCTGGGCTGCCGCCCCGGCACGCACTCCCCCGGGACGTGACGGTCCCGGTCCTCCCCGGCCTGGGCCTGACCTGGTATGACCGCCAGGGCGCGGGCTACTGGGGGCGCCGGGCCGCCCTGTCGATCCTGTGGCTGTTCCTCACCGCCCTGGTCACCCTGATCGTCGTGGCCATCCTGATCGCCCTCTCGCACCGGTCCACGGCCGGCTTTACCGTGCTGCTAGTGCTCGAGATCGTGTATTCGCTGGGCGTCCTGGCCTTCTTCGCCGTCGCGACCGCGCGGGGCTGGAACGACCCGCACCCGAGCACGATCCGGCCCGGGAACGTTCCGGGCCAGATCTTCCTGATCCTCAGCTCACTGACCATCGGCCTGTACCTGGCCCTGCTGCTGACCTCACTGCTGCCGGAAACCCCGGCCGAGCGGCATGCGCGGCTGCAGGTGGCCGAGGAATTGCGCGGCCGCGGCCACGCCGTCTCGTGATGCCCTCGATCCTGATGGCCTCGATCCTGATGACCTCGATCCTGATGGCCCGATCCTGATGGCACCGTCCGGCCTCACGGCCAAGCGGCTCGCCGCCGGCCCCACGCTGCTGCTGGCCGCCGAGGTCAGCGACGAGATCGCGGATGCGCTGGTGGCCTACGATCCCGCGCTGCGCGTGCGCAGCGACCGCTTCGCGTTCGGCAACGGCGTGCTGCTGCACGGGCCGGTCGACGTCACCGCGGAACTGGCCACGAAGGCGGGACTGCCCGCCAGCGCGGCCTCGGCGTATTACGCGGACATCGTCGAAACCGGCACCCGCGGTTCCCGCCCGGACCACGCCAAGTGGCAGGACGCTGAGCGGCTCGTCCGCGGCCTGGCTGCCCGGCTGGGCGGTGCCGTGCACGGCCAGCGTCCGGCCATGAGCCTCAACCTGTCCGCCTCGGTGTACACCGCCCAGGCGCTGGCCGCCGAGCAGGTGATAAGCGTGCTGCAGCCCTACACGGACGGCGCACTGTTCGCGGACGAGGATCAGGACGTGCCGGGGGCTTACTTCCTCGTCTCCGAGCAGGAGCCCCGGTTCCTCACCGTCTTCTGGCCGCCGCGGCTGTCCCGGTCCGCCCTGCAGCCGCCGCCGCTGGCCCTGGGCGACCTGCGCGATCAGGAGCCGGCCCGGTGGGAGCTGCGGAGCAAGTTCCCGGCCGCCACGGCCGACCGGGCCATCCGGCTCACTGTGGGGGAGGCGGCCCTGGCCCTGGCCCACCGGGTGGATGGGGTCGTGATCGACCCGTACGGCTTTCCCGTCACCCGCCCCGAGGACCTGATCCCCCGCTGACGCACCGGCACCGGCTGCTGCCACCCGTCGCATGCCGGCACGGTTGCGTGTCCTGATCCCGAGCGTGGTGGGCGTTACCTACTCCGATGCGGCTCCTTGCCGGGGATCGGCTCGGCGAGGAGTGCGACGGGGATGAAGAAGCGCATCGGGTCGATAGCCATCGTGAGCGTCACAGCGCCTTGGCGTCGAAGTCGGCGATGCCCTGGCGTCCAGCTCGGCGGGGACGCGCTCCCCGGACTGGTCCGGGGAGGGGGCGCTCCACGAGCTGCAGTCCGACCCGTTCGGCGTCATCCTCGACCCCGGCAGTCACGCGCGCCGGGCCGAAGGCCTGCAGCCGGACCGCGTCGCTGCCGGCAAGCCGGCGGGTAGCTGGCGCAGTGGGTCAGCCTGCCACAGGCCAGGGATGAGGCGCTTGGCATGGTCCCAGTATTCGTGCGGCACGGATCGCCGAGCACCCGGGCCAGCGAATGAAACCGCCGTGAAAGCGCGATGAATCCCGCTGCGTGCACCCTCGACGTGGTCGTGGCCGTCGAGGCCGCGGTGATGGCGAAAGGGAGAACCATGACCAGCGCGATCGGGATCACAGGCCAGTTCTGCGCAGCCCGCAACCTGCTCGGGTGTTGACGCGAAGACGTCCAACGGCAGCATCCGCCTCGGCGAGGTGGCCCACGGCTCGATCGTGCTCGGGACCCCTGCGGGCGACCTGGAGATCGGCATCGCCGAGGGCTCCGCCGCCAGGCTGGCGGTGAGCACCGGACACGGACACGTCCGAAACCTGCCGGAGAGCGCCACCGGGCGCGAAGAGGCCGACGAGATCGTCGAGGTGCACGCCCGCACCTCCTACGGCGACATCACCATCCACCGCTCCTGACTCGCTTCCGGCACTGGAGAAGAAAGGCAACCATGACCATCAACCAATCCCGGCCAGCGATCGCCGCGACCGGGCTAGGACGGCTGGCCAGCGCCATCGAGCGCGCCGACGGCGAAGACACCGGAAGCGAAGGGGCATCCCGATGACGGCACAACCGATGACAGCACCATCGGCCCAGGCGATCCGCGTGCAGGGCCTGGAGAAGTCGTACAAGAAGCTGCGCGCGCTGCGCGGCGTGGACTTCGACGTGGCGCGGGGCAGCATCTTCGCCCTGCTGGGCTCGAACGGGGCAGGCAAGACCACGGTCGTGAATATCCTGTCCACGCTGCTCAAGCCCGACGCGGGGACGGCCAGCGTCAACGGCTTCGACGTCGCCACGCAGGGTGCGGACGTGCGGGAGTCCATCAGCCTCACCGGGCAGTTCGCGGCCGTGGACGAGATCCTCACCGGGCGGGAGAACCTAGTGCTCGCGGCCCGGCTGCGGCACCTGAAGGGCGCCGGCCAGATCGCGGATGACCTGCTGGCCCGCTTCCAGCTCACCGACGCGGCGCAGCGACGGGTGTCGACGTATTCCGGAGGCATGCGCCGCCGCCTGGACGTCGCCATGAGCCTCACTGGGAACCCGCCGGTGATCTTCCTGGACGAGCCGACCACCGGGCTCGACCCCCAGGGGCGCATCGAGGTGTGGCAGGCCGTCAGGGAACTCGCCGGGCGCGGCACGACGGTGCTGCTGACCACGCAGTACCTGGACGAGGCCGAACAACTCGCCGACCGGATCGCGATCGTGCACCAGGGGCGGATCATCGCCAACGGCACCCTCACCGAACTGAAGCAGCTCTTCCCGCCCGCCAAAGTCGAGTACGTCGAGAAACAACCGACCCTCGAGGACATCTTCCTCGCCATCGTCGGCGACGACCGTACCGGCACCAGCGACAGCGCGGCCAGCAGCGACCCCACCGAAAGATAAGGAACAAGATGAACAAGCATTTCTTCGGCGACACCGCCGTCCTGCTGGCACGGTCCATGCGCCACATCACGCGCAGCCCGGACACCATCATCACGACCACGATCATGCCGATCGCCTTCCTGCTGCTGTTCGTCTACGTGTTCGGCGGCGCGATCAGACACGGGTCGGGCTCGTATGTGACCTACCTGCTCCCCGGCATCCTGCTCATCACTATCGCGTCGGGCATCTCCTACACGGCATTCCGGCTCTTCACGGACATGCAGGGCGGAATCTTCGAGCGATTCCAGTCCATG
>JAWWPV010000185.1:0-3859 GCA_033854775.1 Trebonia sp. | reverse complement strand
GGCCCTCGCGGCCGATGATCCTGCCCTTCATCTCGTCGCCGGGCAGGTGCATGACCGAGACGACGGACTCGCTCGTCTGCTCGACCGCGACCCGCTGGATGGCGAGCGTCACGATCTTGCGGGCCCGTTTGTCGGCCTCGGACTTGGCGGTCGCCTCGATGTCCCTGATCGACAGCGCCGCCTCGCGCTTGGCCTGGTTCTCCATCGTGGTGACCAGCTCCGCTTTCGCCTGGTCGGTGGTCAGCCCCGCGACCCGCTCAAGCTCGGCCTTGGCCGCGGCGCCGGCCTCCGTCAGGGCCGTCGCGCGCTCCTCAAGCTCGTTCCTGCGCTGTTCGTGCGCCTGCCCGCGCGCTTCAAGGCGCCGACTCTCGTCGTCGAGCCGCTGCTCACGCTCGCCGATTCGCTGCTCACGCCGCTCCAGGTCACTGCGGAGCTGGCGCATCTCGTCCTTGACGGCGCGGATCTCGTCCTCGACCTCGCGGCGGCCGTCCGCGGCCTGCTGCGCGGCCTGCTCGGCCGCCTCGGCTGCCCGGCCAAGTGTCCGGTCGGCGTCGGCCTGCGCGTGCGCCCGGATCTGCTCCGCTTCGGCCTGGGCCTGTGCGGACAGTTCCTCTTGACCAACGCCCGCGGTCCCACGAGGGGGGAACCGGCGCAATACGATGGCGAACGCGCCGAACGCGAGCGCCAATGCGACGAGCCCGATCACCAAGAGCGCGTCTGCGCCGCTCACGGTTCACCCCTTCCGTCCCGTTGGTCACGGAACCCCTGGCGTTACGGTGGAGGCGGCTGGCCACGGTTGTACAGGCTGGCCTGCACCGTGCTGGCCTACACCGTGTGCTGGCCGTATCGGGGTCGGGCGTGCGGGTCACCCGTCCGGCGCCAGATAACGCCTCACTGCCGTGAGGTTAAGCGTTGATTACCGGGTTGTCTACGTTGTACGTCATAAAATTGTGACCTACACGGTTAGCCGCAAAGCCCCTGGTAGAACCATCATTGCAGCTCAGCCGTGATCTTCGACGTGTCCTTGCCGTTATCTACACCGGGGGTGGAAATTATCTTTCAGAGCCGAACCAGCCACCCACAGCGCGCGGTGCGGCACGCAGCGCACCGGAGCGTTACCGGGTCGATCGACCCACCTACGTCGCGTGCCGGCCTACGTCGCGTGCCGGTAACGACCCGCCCGCGTCCGGCCAGAAACGCGCGACCGGCGGGGGGCAGCGGCGCGTTTTGAGCAAGGAGATGCCGACTGCGGGAACTAAGTTCCCGCTGTGTAGTTATCTTGCTTCATTCTGTATCCAAATCAGCCTCATCCAAGGGCGGTTCGCCCTCAGGAAACGCGAGGTTCCCTTCGGCCTCCAAGGCCTCACGGATCACGCGGAAGACCAGGCCCGCCGGGTAACCCTTACGGGCAAGCAATCCGGCCAGGCGCCGGGTCCGCTGCTCCGGCGGCAGGCCCCTGGTGGACTCCAGCTTCCTGTCGATGAGCCGCCGTGCGGCGCTGACCTCCGCGTCGGGGCCAAGCCCCTCCTCGATGGCCGCGCGGATCTCATCGGCGGCCACCCCGCGCTGCTTGAGCTCGGCGCTCAGCGCCCGGCCCGCCAGGCCGCGGCTGTAATGCCGCGATTCCACCCACGCCCTGGCAAAGGCGGCATCGTCGATCAGGCCGACGTCCACGAACCGGCTCAGTACCTCATCCGCCGTCTCGTCCGGGATACCGCGCTTGCGTAGCGCGTCGGCGAGCTGGGCCCGCGTCCGGGGCGCGAGCGTGAGCAGCCGCAGGCACACCTGCCGCGCCCGCTCTTCCGGGTCCCCCGGGTCGTCAGCGGCACCACCCGCCCCGCCCTTGTGGTTTCCCACAAAGGCGGGGTCCTCATGCTTCGACATTTAGGTCAGCCAGCGGCACCCGCGGGCGCGGGGGCGGTGGGGGCGGCGGTCGCCGTGGGGTCATTGTCCAGGCGCGGGCCGACGCCGAGCTTCTCCTTGATCTTCTTCTCGATCTCGTTGGCGATGTCGGCGTTATCGCGCAGGAAGTTCCGCGCGTTCTCCTTGCCCTGGCCGAGCTGGTCGCCCTCGTAGGTGTACCAGGCGCCGGCCTTGCGGACGATGTTCTGCTCCACGCCGAGGTCGATGAGGCTGCCCTCCTTGGAGATGCCGATCCCGTAGAGGATGTCGAACTCGGCGTTTTTGAAGGGCGGCGCCATCTTGTTCTTCACGACCTTGACGCGCGTCCGGTTGCCGACCGCCTCGGTGCCGTCCTTGAGCGTCTCGATCCGCCTGATGTCCAGCCGCACCGACGCGTAGAACTTCAGCGCCTTACCGCCCGAGGTCGTTTCTGGACTGCCGAACATTACTCCGACCTTTTCACGGAGCTGGTTGATGAAGACGGCTGTGGTCCTGGTCTGGTTCAGGGCGCCGGCGATCTTGCGGAGGGCCTGGGACATGAGGCGGGCCTGGAGGCCGACGTGGCTGTCGCCCATCTCGCCCTCGATTTCCGCCTTGGGAACGAGGGCAGCCACCGAGTCGACGACCACGATGTCGACGGCGCCGGAGCGGATCAGCATGTCCATGATCTCCAGGGCTTGCTCGCCGGTGTCCGGCTGGGAGACGAGCAGCGCCTCGGTGTCCACGCCGAGCTTCTGCGCGTACTCGGGGTCGAGCGCGTGCTCGGCGTCGATGAACGCGGCGATGCCGCCCGCCTTCTGCGCGTTGGCGACGGCGTGCAGGGCAAGCGAAGTCTTTCCGCTCGACTCCGGCCCGTAGATCTCGACGATGCGGCCGCGCGGAAGGCCGCCGATGCCGAGGGCCACGTCGAGGGCGATCGAGCCGGTAGGAATCACCTCGACCGGGACGCGTGTCTCCTCGCCCAAGCGCATGATCGAGCCCTTGCCGAACTGCCGCTCGATCTGGAGGAGCGCGGCATCGAGTGCCTTGCCCTTGTCGCCGACCCGGTCCGGGATCGCTGTCTTACCGCTTGGTGCCATGGGGACTCCCTGTCGTTTGAGTGCCTCTGTCAGGCTGGCTGCGACATTCGGCGCACTGCACTTGAAGTACCGATACTCGACGTACTCGCACTCGAAGTACTGCGCCCGCCGCCAACACCGCACACGCTACGCGTCACCACTGACATTCCCGGGCCGGACAGTGTGTCCGAGCAGATCTCCGAGCAGCCCGGGTCAGCGAGACCCGTCACGGACGCGCGCGGCGCCCCGACATTCACCACTATAGGGGAACGACTGTTCGACCGTACCCAAGACACGCCGGCTCGTTCGATCGATCACGGTCCCGGCAAGGCGACAACTGCCCCGGATGTTTACCTTGGCTTGCTGGTCCGTTGACTGACGGCGAGTTGTCTGGACAACTTCGGGCGTCATCGTGGATGACATGGGCAAAAGCCAGTACGCCGCGATCGTTGACACGCTCGTCGACGACCTCGCGGGATGCAGGCCCGGGGCACGCGTTGCCAGCGAGCACGAGATCGCCGCGCGGTTCGCGGTGAGCAGGGCCGTCGCCGGGGCGGCGCTGCGCGAGCTTGAGAGCCGGCTGCTTGTGCGCCGGGTCCGGGGCTCGGGCACGTTCGTGAACGGGCGAATCGACTACATCATCTCCGCCGGCCGGACGCCGTCCTTCTCCCAGACGGTGCGGGCGGCCGGGGCGGAGCCGCGCTCCGCCGTCCGGTCCATCACCGCCGAGCCGCTGCCCGACGACCTCGCTGCCCGCCTCGAACGGGCGCCGGGCAGCACGGCACACCGCATCGTCAGGCAGAGCTGGATCAACGACATGCCGGCCGGCTGGGTTATCGAGTGGATACCGGACGACGTGTTCCCCGACGGCGCCGACGTGGCGGTGCGGGCCGTGGAGT
>JAWWPV010000184.1:0-3446 GCA_033854775.1 Trebonia sp. | reverse complement strand
GGATTTACCAGGGGCAGCACCCGCACCCGCGTGGTTACGGGGCGTTTTCGCGGCTCGCGGAGTACTACCTGGCGGACGGCGCGGAGGCCGGGTGGCAGCAGCTGGCGCGGCACCTGGCTGCGAATGCCGCGGATGTGTACGGGCTGCGCGATCGCGGGCGAGTGGCGGCGGGTATGGCCGCGGATATCTGCGTGATTGGCCCGCAGGGGATCGTTGACCGGGCTATCTACGGGGCTCCGACACTGGAAGCGACCGGGGTTGATCTTGTGATGGTGAACGGGGTTATCGTCTGGCGGGACGGCAAGCATGTCCCGGGTACGACTGCCGGGCTGCTCGTCAGCTAACGCTACGCGCTGATCATCTGACACTGCAGCCCAGGAAAGTGCGCAGTTGGCTACGGTGATCATGAAAATGATCCATTGGTCGGTCGAGTCAGTTCCAGTGGCCCGCGGCGGCGGTCCGGGCGACGTAATCCTCGAACGGGCCGGGGGGCCGGCCGAGGGCTCGTTCCACGCCGTCGGAGAGCGCGGCGCCCTGGCCGTTGCGGATGGCCACGAGGAGGCCGGTGAGCAGCCGCGCGACGTCCGGTGGGACGCCGTTGGCGACCTGGCGCTCGACGAAGACCTCAGGGGCGACGTCGACGTGTCGGATCGTGCGCCCGGTGGCCTTGCCGATGAGGTCTGCCGCCTCACCGAAGCTGATCGCCCGCGGGCCGGTCAGCTGGTAGACGTGGCCACTGTGGCGGTCTTCAGTCAGCGCCGACGCGGCGACCTCGGCGATGTCCTCGGCATCGACGAACGGCGTGCGCCCGTCGCCGGTGGGCAGGGACAGGGTTCCGTCGAGGACCCCCCGCAGCCAGAAGCTCTCGCTGAAGTTCTGCGAGAACCAGTCCGGTCGCAGGATGGTCCAGTCGACGCCGGAGCCGCGCACGGCCTGCTCGGCGGCCTTGAGGGGATGACTGTCGTCGGCCTCGCCGACGCCGTGAGCCGACAGCAGCACCAGCCGCCGCACGCCCGCGGCGGCCGCTTCGGCCACCAACCTGGGGATGCGCGCCTGGCGGTCGATGCCCGTCCGCAGGTTGGGCTCCACGACGTAGACGGCGGTGACGCCGCCGAGCGCGGGCGCCCAGGTCGCCGGGTTGTCCAGGTCGAACAGGATGTCGCCGCTGGTGCGCGACGCCGTCCGTACCGGCTGGCCGGCGGCCTGGAGACGCCGGGCGATGCGGCGACCTGTCTTACCGGTGCCGGCGAGGATGAGGATGTTCTGCATGCCCCTAGAGAACTCCACTAGCCCGAAGACGATCCATGGGAGAACGTCGAGAATGCATTTGTGATCGTCTACCGTTGGGCGGCATGGACGTCCTGAGCGATCTGCTGCACCGGGCCCGAGCCAGGAATGCGCTGGTCAGGCAATTGATCCAGCGGCCGCCGTGGTCGCTGACCTTTGCTGACGCTCCTCCGCTCGCGGTCGTGGCCACGCTCGGCGGCCCCGCGTCGATCCGGCTCGGCGACGCCGGTACTGCGCCGGTGCGCCTCGCCGCGGGTGACATCGCCATCATCAGCGGGACCGGCCAGCACACGATCGCCGACGGCCCGTCCACCCCACCCCAGGTCGTGGTCCGCGGGGGGAAAAAATTCGTCGCCGACGGCGGCGAGGAGGTGGCGGGGGCCCACCGGAGTCTGGCTCCCCGTACCTACGGCGACGGTCTGCCCGGCGCCACGATCATGCTCCGGGGCGCCTATGAACTACGCGGCGACGTAGGCGACCGCCTGCTGAACATGCTCCCGCCCCTAGCGGTCGTGCCCGCCGGCCCGCGGACCCGGGCCGCGCTGGATCTGCTCGCCACCGAGGTCGCCCGCGAGGAACCTGGCCAGGACGCCGTCCTCGACCGACTGCTGGATCTCGTGCTCGTGCTGGCGTTGCGGGCATGGTGCGCCAGGCCGGAGGCGGCACCCCCCGCCTGGTACCGGGCGCTCGCCGATCCCGCCATCGGCGACGCCCTGCGCCTGCTGCACGAAGACCCCGCCCACCGGTGGACAGTCGCCGAACTGGCCGCCAAGACCGGCATGTCCCGCGCAGCCTTTGCCGCACGCTTCACCAGCCTGGTCGGCGAGCCCCCGCTTAGGTACCTCACCGGGTGGCGGATGACCTTGGGGGCGGACCTGCTCCGCGACACCGAGGCGACCATCGCCACCGTGGCCCGAGGGGTCGGATACGAGGACGCCTTCGCCTTCAGCGTCGCGTTCAAGCGCGCCCGCGGCGTCACTCCCTCGGCCTGGCGCCGCTAGATCGCTGACCCGACGCTACGACCGGCTGCCAGCCAAGCAGGAATACAACTCTCTGACCGGGTCACCTGAGCCGTGAAGCTGGCCTTCGGAAACCAGGTGACGGGCGCGTAAGTCAGAAGACGAATGGCAAGGTCAATTCACTCTCATGCCGCTGCGAGCGCGCAACGTGCTGGGGGTGTCGGCTGGTTGCCAGCAGGTGCGGACGCGGACGACGATGACTGTCATGGCAATGGTGTACCGCCGCCCGGCAGGCGTGATGCGGCAGAGTGTCAAGCCCCAGTTGGCCAGCCGGGATCGGGCCGGGCATCCCAGCCAGGTGAAGCTGGCTCGCTTCCTGGCGCACGTGGACGCTATAGCCGGGCCGGTGCTGGCGACTGTGCGCGGGCGGGTTGCTGCCGAGCTGATCGTCGGGTTCAGCGATGGCGTTTGCCTGATTGACGGCGGCCATGACCTGGACAACTACCTGTTCCCGGTCGCCCAGCGGCTGGGCCCGGAGCGGGTGGCGGCCATCTTCGGCCGCAAGATTCACGGGCCGTCGTCCCTGGCGGTGGGCCCAGCCTGGCCGGCCACGGCCGGGGCCACCGCGCAGTTCTCGGCCCGGATGGCCGGGTCCTGTGAGCGCACGCAGTGGAAACAAGAGCTCTGCGATCGGCTTGCGGTGCAGGCGGCCATCATCGATCCGGGCCCGGCCGGGCTGGACATCGCGCTGACGACCGGGCCGGGCCGCGACTGGGCCAGCCTCTGGAAGCCGCTCATCGATGCCTTCGCCCCCGTGCTCGGCGAAGACCCTGCCTGGCCGTCCCACCCGCACGGTGACCGTATCGTCAGCCTCGGCCTGCATCACACCATCGACACCAGCATCGCCCGCGACGTGATCATCGACGCCTGGTGGACCAGCCTGTAGCTAACCCCGCCGCCTCACCCCGCGCATGCCACAACGACGCCGACCGCCCTTATGCTGCGGGCCGAATGAAGAGTATCTGGGTGAGCGAGCAGGCCGCGCAGACAGGAACACTGCTGTGTACCGGCAGGGGCCGCACTCGTGACCGCCGCCCAAATCCGGCGGCGAACAGGCCTTTGAGCGCGCGGAATTTCGAGATATGGACGCCAGGGTCTGATTGGAACCGATGTCGGCATCCGCGCAGAACGGCAATCGTA
>JAWWPV010000183.1:0-5918 GCA_033854775.1 Trebonia sp. | reverse complement strand
GATCTTCGCCTCGGCGAGCTCGCGGGCCGTCTCGCGCAGGAGCCGGTGCTCCTCGGGCAGGTCGTACATCATCGCTCCTCAGACATTGCGGCGGTACTGGCCGCCGACCTCGAAGAACGCCTCGGTGATCTGCTGGAGGCTGCAGACCCGGGCGGCGTCCATGAGCACGGCGAACACGTTGCCGCCGGACCGGGCGGCGTCCTTGAGTGCTTCCAGGGCGGCGGGTGCCTGGCCGGCATGCCGGGCCTGGAAGTCGCGGACCCGTTCCAGCTGGGATTTCTTCTCGTCCTCGCTGGCGCGGGAGAGCGGGACCGTGGCGGCCGCGGCATCCTCGGGGTGCGGGTTACGGAAGGTGTTGACGCCGATGACCGGCAGCGTCCCGTCGTGCTTGCGCCGCTCGTAGAGCATCGACTCGTCCTGGATCCTGCCGCGCTGGTAGCCGGTCTCCATCGCGCCGAGCACCCCGCCGCGCTCACTGATCGCCGCGAACTCTTTCAGGACCGCCTCTTCGACCAGGTCGGTTAGCTCCTCGACGATGAACGAGCCCTGCAGCGGGTTCTCGTTCATCGCCAGGCCCCACTCCCGGTTGATGATCAGCTGGATCGCCAGGGCGCGGCGCACCGACTCCTCGCTCGGCGTGGTGACCGCTTCGTCGTAGGCGTTGGTGTGCAGGCTGCTCGCGTTGTCGTAGATCGCGCAGAGCGCCTGCAGGGTGGTGCGGATGTCGTTGAACGACATCTCCTGGGCGTGCAGCGACCGGCCGGAGGTCTGGATGTGGTACTTCAGCTTCTGCGACCGCTCGTTCGCCCCGTACTTCTCCCGCATCGCCACCGCCCAGATCCTTCTCGCAACCCGGCCGATCACCGTGTACTCGGGGTCCATGCCGTTGGAGAAGAAGAACGACAGGTTCGGCGCGAAGTCGTCCACCTTCATGCCGCGGGCGAGGTAGGCCTCCACGTAGGTGAAGCCGTTGGCCAGGGTGAACGCCAGCTGGCTGATCGGGTTCGCCCCTGCCTCGGCGATGTGGTAGCCGGAGATGGAGACCGAGTAGAAGTTGCGCACCTGCTGCTGGATGAACCACTCCTGGATGTCGGACATCATCCGCAGGGAGAACTCGGTCGAGAAGATGCAGGTGTTCTGGCCCTGGTCCTCTTTCAGGATGTCGGCCTGCACTGTGCCGCGGACGGTGGCGAGCGCCCGCGCCCGGATCTGCGCGGCCTCCTGTTCCGTCGGCGCCCGGCCGTGCTCCTTGCCGAACGCGCCGAGCTGCTCGTCGACCGTGGCGTTGAGGAAGAAGGCCAGGATCGTAGGCGCGGGCCCGTTGATCGTCATCGACACCGACGTGGTGGGCGAGGCCAGGTCGAAGCCGTCGTAGAGGACCTTCATGTCCTCCAGCGTCGCGATCGACACCCCTGAGGTACCGACCTTCCCGTAGACGTCCGGGCTCTCCCCCGGGTCCCGGCCGTACAGGGTGACGGAGTCGAACGCGGTCGACAACCGGGTCGCCTGGCTGCCCTGGGAGACCAGCTTGAACCGCTGGTTGGTGCGGAACGCGTCGCCCTCCCCCGCGAACATCCGCGCCGGATCCTCCCCTTCCCGCTTGAACGGGAACACCCCCGCGGTGAACGGGAAGTAGCCGGGCAGGTTCTCCTTCCGCAGGAACTGCAGCAGCTGCCCGTGGTCGGTGAACCCGGGCAGCGCCACCCGCGGTATGGCGTTCCCCGACAGCGACTCCCGGGTCAGCCTCGTGCGCAGCTCCCGGTCCCGCACCCGCACCACCTGCTCGTCCCCGGAGTACGACTCCGCCACGGCAGGCCAGTTTCCGATCAGCGCCGCGCTGCCGGAGGTGACGTCGCGGCGTGCCCGGTCGAGGAGATCGGCTACCGCGCGTTCCGCGCTCTCGGGAGAGGCGCCGCCTTCGGGAGTAAGCCGCTTCCGTTCGGGATCATCCGACAGCTCAGCCTGCACGGCGGCGAGCCGTTGCACCCGCCGCACCGCCGCGGACTGCTTTTCCGTCTGTTCGTGGTAACCGCGGACGGCGGCGGCGATCTCCGCCAGGTAACCCGCCCGCCCGGGCGGGATGACCGACGCCGCGCTGGTCGACTCGCGGCCCGTCACGGCCGGGAGCACACCTTCTGCCAGGTGCAGGCCTTGTTCGCTGAGCAGCCCGGCGAGGTGCTGGTACAGGGCGGTCACCCCGTCGTCGTTGAACGTCGCGGCGCTCGTGCCGAAGACCGGCATGTCGGCGGGGCTGGCGCCGAACGCCTCCCGGTTGCGGATCAGCTGGCGGGCCACGTCACGCAGCGCGTCCGCGCCGCCGCGCCGCTCGAACTTGTTGACCGCCACGACGTCGGCGAAGTCGAGCATGTCGATCTTCTCCAGCTGCGACGCGGCGCCGAACTCCGGCGTCATCACGTACAGCGACACGTCCGCCAGGTCCGTCACGCCCGCGTCGCCCTGGCCGATGCCCGGCGTCTCGACGATCACCAGGTCGTAGCCGGCGGCCTTGCAGGCGGCGATGATGTCGCTCATGCCGTCGGGCAGCTCCCGGCCGCCCCTGGTCGCGAGGCTGCGGAAGAAGACGTGGTGCCCGTCCAGGGCATTCATCCGGATCCGGTCGCCGAGCAGCGCGCCGCCGCCCCGCCGCCTGGTCGGGTCGACCGCCAGCACCGCGATGCGCAGCTTGTCCTGCTGGTCGGTGCGGAACCGCCGGACCAGCTCGTCGGTGAGTGACGACTTGCCAGACCCGCCCGTGCCCGTGATGCCGAGCACCGGGACGCGGCGGCCGCCGGCCGCTGCCGTGATCGCCAGGCGGGCGGGGTCGGCGAGGCGGCCGGCCTGCAGGCAGGTGATCGCCCGCGCCAGGGCATGGCGGTCGCCCGCGAGTACCGCGTCGGGCTCCGGCTGGTGCGCGCTGAGGTCGTTGTCCGCCGCCTTGATCAGCTCGTTGATCATGCCCGCCAGGCCCAGGTGCTGCCCGTCCTCGGGCGAGAAGATCCGGACCCCGGCGGCCGCGAGCCGGGCGATCTCCTCGGGGACGATCACCCCGCCGCCGCCGCCGAAGACCTTGACGTGGCCGGCGCCTGCCTGCCCGAGGCGCTGGGCGAGGTACTCGAAGTACTCGATGTGGCCGCCCTGGTAGGAGCTGACCGCGACGCCCTGCGCGTCCTCCTCGAGCACCGCGTCGACGACCTCCTGCACCGAGCGGTCGTGGCCGAGGTGGACGACCTCCGCGCCCTGCGCCTGCAGGATCCGCCGCATGATGTTGATCGCCGCGTCGTGCCCGTCGAACAGCGCGGTCGACGTCACGAACCGCACCGGGTTCACCGGCACGTACAGGTCGCTCTTGCCTGCCACGGACCCTCCAGGGAACAATTGGACGTTCAATATTTGTACGCTAAAGTAAATGCCTGCGCAGCGTCAAGGCTCTCAAGGCAGGCATGGCCAGGAACCGCGCTGACGGCCGCGGCCCCGGTCGCATACGGTTAGCGACATGCCTGAGCACTTCGACCCCATCGCCGAAGCGCACCGCCAGTGGAGCGCACGCTGGCCCCGCCAGGCGGAACACATGGCGGCGGTCACCTCCGTCATGCGCGTCCAGCAGGTCCTGCTGGCCAGGATCGAGGACGCGCTCAAGCCGTACGGCCTGACCTTCGCCGCCTACGAGGCACTGCGGCTGCTGGCCTTCACCCGGGCCGGCGCGCTACCGATGGGGAAGATGGGCGAGCGCCTCATGGTCCACCCCGCTGCGGTCACCAATGCCATCGGCAAGCTCGAGCAGCGCGGTCTTGTCTTGCGCAGCATGTCGCCCGAGGACCGGCGCGTCGTCCTCGCCACGATTACCGACGCGGGGCGGTCCCTGGTGGAAGACGCCACCGCGGCACTCAACCAGGCATCCTTCGGCCTGCCCGGCGTCACGTCTGAGCAGGCCGAGGCGCTTACCACGCTCCTGCACGCCATCCGCGTCGCGGTAGGCGATGCATGACATCGAGGCGGCGCTGGGTGACCCGCGTGGTGATTGTAGCTTGTTATGCATAGGAATCTTATGCAGGGCAGGTGATCGCCATGAGCGTTGCCGCTGAGCAGCCGCTAGCGGAAACGGACACGCTGCGCATTTTGCCGGAGATCGAGCGCCGGGTGCTGTGGCTGTCGACGGCGATCGTGCACGAAGCGAACCTCGTGCGACCCAACCAGGACGGGATCAAGGTCGGCGGTCACCAGACGTCCAGCGCGTCGATGGTGTCGATCATGACGTCACTGTGGTTCCGGCACCTGCGACCGCAGGACCGGGTCTCGGTGAAGCCGCACGCCTCCCCCGTGCTGCACGCGATCAACTACCTGCTCGGCGAGCTGGACGAGCGGTACCTGCCGACACTGCGCGCGTTCGGCGGGCTGCAAAGCTACCCAAGCCGGGCCAAGGACCCGGATCCGGTCGACTACTCGACCGGGTCGGTGGGCATCGGCGCGACGGCCCCGATCTGGGGCGCGCTGGCCCGCAGGTACGCCGAGGCCACGGTCGGCGGCGCCGGCACCGGACGGCAGTACTCACTCCTCGGCGACGCCGAACTCGATGAAGGCGCGGTCTGGGAAGCGCTCCTCGAGCCCGCCGTCGCGGAACTGGGCGAGATCGTCTGGGTGGTGGACCTCAACCGGCAGTCACTGGACCGCGTCGTGCCGGGCATCGCGGCCGGCCGGCTGCAGGGGATGTTCGCCAGCGCCGGCTGGCAGGTGCTCACCGTGAAATACGGCCACCGGCTGGAAGACCTGTTCACCCGGCCGGGCGGACAAGAGCTGCGCGCGCGCATCGACGAGATGTCCAACCCCGAATACCAGCGCCTGCTCCGCTGCACAGCCGCCCAGCTGCGGGAGCGGCTGCCGAACGGGAGCGCGCCGATCGCCGGGCTGATCGCCGGGCTGGACGATCAGACGCTGAACGCGGCGCTCGGCAACCTCGGCGGCCATGACCTCGCCGCACTCGACCGGGCGTACGCCTCCATCGACGACACCCGGCCCACCGTGATCTTCGCCTACACGATCAAGGGATACGGGCTCCCCACCCAGGGCCACCCGCGCAACCACTCCGCGCTGCTAACCGCCGAGCAGATGCGGGAACTGGCCGGCCGGACCGGAGCCGATCCCGCCCACCCGTGGGAACGGTTCGCCGACGGCAGCGACGCGGGCCAGCTATGCGCCGGTGTGGCAGGACGGCTGCGGCGGCCCGATTACCCGCTCCACCCGGTGCCCGCGATCCCGGCGGACATCGGCCGCACACCGTCGGGCGCCGCGTCCACGCAGGCCGCGCTCGGCCGCGCGCTCCTCGACCTGACCAGGGAAGCGCCGGAGGCCGCCCGCCGCGTGGTGACCGTCAGCCCGGACGTCAGCTCCTCGACCAACCTCGGCGGCTGGATCAACAAGGTCGGCGTGTGGTCCGAGGGCGACCGGACCGACTGGTTCGCCGACGACACAGAGACGGCGCTGCACTGGCGGGAGAAGCCGACCGGCCAGCACATCGAGCTGGGCATCGCGGAAACCAACCTCGCCGGCCTGCTCGGCGAGCTCGGCGCCACCTGGAGCCGCTGGGGACAGCCCCTATTGCCGATCGGCGTGCTGTACGACCCGTTCATCGAACGGAACCTGGAGCCCTGGACGTTCGGGATCTACGCGGGCGGCCAGTCGATTCTCGTCGGCACGCCCTCAGGCGTGACGCTGGCACCAGAGGGCGGCGCGCACCAGTCGATCACCACTCCCTCCATCGGGATGGAACAGCCAGGCTGCGTCAGCTACGAGCCCGCCTTCGCCATCGACACCGAATGGGTACTGCTCGCCTGCCTGGCCCGGCTCGGCAAGCCCGACGGCACCTCCGCCTACCTCCGGCTGTCCACCCGCCCGGTCGACCAGGCGCTGGCCGCCGTGCCGGC
>JAWWPV010000182.1:0-5728 GCA_033854775.1 Trebonia sp. | reverse complement strand
GACTGGGAGATCACCGCCAAGGACGCGAAGGTCCGCACGTTCGTCATCGCGGCCCGCGAGGACAAGCAGATCGCCGCCGAGGTCCGTTCCGTACTGCCATGACGGGAACATATAACCTGCACACCCCTGAGGCCCGCGTGTCGGCCGTCCGCCTGGAGGCATTCCTGCTAGTGCCATTAGTGCGGAACCTTTTTTCAATACGGAAGATTTTCACGCTATGCGGTGAACAAGTTTCCGCACTAAAAATAGTTTCCGTGATAAAGCGCCGGTTCGCGCCGCCGGCACCGGACGAACCTGGCAAGTGGGATGGCTGGGACCGGTCGCGATCCACTTTAAATTAACGCCTTAAGGGACGACCGTGACCGGCCATTTGCCTGCCCGGACCAGGCGGACCGCCAGCGAGCCCATCAGCCGGTGGCCGGCCTTGAGAGACGCGCCGACCACGATCGCGTCCGCCCGCGTCTCCATCGCGACGCGGGTGATCTCGTGGTACGGGTCACCGTACGCGGCCACGAACCTGACCGAGATGCCGAGCTCGCTGGCCATCGCGTCGGCCCGGTCGGCCAGCTCCTTGGTGACCTCGTCGTAGGCCTCTTTCTCCGCGGCGAGCACGCCCGCCGAGGCGGGGCTGGCCAGGGCCACGCCCGCGAACGGAGCCACGTAGACCACGACGACCCGGGCACCCTGCCTGCGGGCCAGGCCGGCCGTGTACGCGGCGGCGCGCAGGGCCGTGACGGAATCGTCGACGCCGACCAGGATCGCCGAAGGCCCGTCGGTGCCTAGCTCGAACTCACCACGGTGGTCCACGGGAAAAGTCTACGTTTTCCCGGCTCCGGCGGCCCGCTACCGGCGCAATTCCGCCGGCACGATGAACGCGAGCAGGCGCGCCTCCCCCGGCGTCGCCCCCGCCCACGGGCCCGGCAGGCCAAGGACGGCGACGGCCGCCGTCGGGAACGCCTGCGGCGGCGTGTCGTCGGGGCTGGCCAGGCCCGCGGCCAGCCCGGCGAGGCCCGGGTTGTGCCCGATGACCGCCGCGGTGTGCCACGCGGCGTCAAACTCGCGGACAAGCATCAGCAGGCCAAGCACCGTCGCCTCGTAAACCCGGGGCTCGTAGCGGACCACGGGAACGCGGCTTCGCCCCGGCGCGGCCGCCGCCAGCCCCTCGGCTGCCAGCTCCCAGGTCTCCCGCGCCCGCTTGGCGGTCGAGCAGACCACCGCGTCGGGCACGTACCCCGACTCGCCGAGCCAGCGGCCGACCGCCGGCGCGTCCCGCCTGCCGCGCTTGGCGAGCGGGCGGTCATGGTCCGCCACGTCCGGCCAGTCTGACTTCGCGTGCCTGAGCAGGACGAGCTTCCTGCCTGCGTCTTCCGTGCCCATCACCCCACCGTAGCCCGACAGGAGACGGCCACCTCTTCATACCCCGCTGGTAACAATCAGCGGATAGGCTCGATGGGATGCAACGAGTGGCGCTCCGGGACGTAGATCTCGCGTCCTTCCGGGCGGCGATCGGCCCGGAAGGCTTCGCGCACGGCACCATCGCCGTGCAGCGGGGCGCGGTCGTGCAGATGGCATGGGAGGCCTCGCAGCAGCTACTGACCGGCACGGTCCGCGAGGGTGCCGACCAGACCAGGGGCGGGGAGATCAGGACGGTGTCCGCCTCGTTCCGCGCGTCCCCGGGGTTCCCGCTGCGGTTTCGTGAGGGGTACTGCAGCTGCGCCGAGGGCACCAACTGCGTTCATGTCGCCGCCCTCGTGCTCGCCGCGACCGACGAGACGCTGCTGCCCGCGCCCACGGCGGCCGGGACCACGGCCCGCCGCTCCAAACTGCCCTGGGAGCAGTCGCTCGACTCGCTGCTCGCCACCCATCAGGCCCGTGCCGCGTCCGCGACCGGCGACGTCACCGCGAATGCGCCGCTCGCGGTCGAGCTGTCCCTGGTACAGAACACGCCGGAGCCCTTCCGCTACCCCAGCTACTCTACGGACAACGGGCGCCACGAGCCGTCGACCGACGACGGCACCCGCAAGTTCAAGCTCCAGGCGCGGCTGGTGCAGCCGGGGCGCCTCGGCGGCTGGGTGGCGGGCACCCTGTCCTGGTCCCGGCTCGACTACCTCGTGCTGCGCGATGAGTTCCCCGCCGCGCACGTCCGCCTGCTGCATGAGCTTTACGCCCTGTACCGGGCCAGCTCGTCGGCACAGCACTCCGGTTACTACGCGTACGTCTCCCCCGGCTACGGCGACCAGAAGTACCTGGACCTGTCCGCCTGCGAGTCCCGCCAGCTCTGGCCCGTGCTCGAACAGGCGCACTCGGTCGACCTGCCCTTCGTCTACAAGGGCAAGCAGGGCACGGTGCCGCCGCCAGGCACGGCGGAACTGTGCCTCGACGTCACCACAGAAGGCACCACGCTGCTCATCGCCCCGGCGATTAAGACCGGCGACAGCGCGGAGGCCGTCCCGCTGCGATTCATCGGCACCGAGGGCCACGGCGTCATCTACGCGGACCGCGCGCAGGCGGCCCACGGCGAGCTCGCCAGGTTCCGGCTCGCCCGGCTCACCCATCCGGTGCCCGCGCAGTTGCAGCACCTCGCCCTCGCGGAGGAGCGGCTCGTCGTACCGGAAGCCGGGCAGGCCGCCTTCCTTTCCAAGTACTACCCGCGGCTGCGCCGCCAGGCCACCGTGACCTCGTCCGACGGCTCGTTCACCGCGCCCGAGATCTCGGGTCCCGCCCTCGTGGTCTGCGCCGCCTACGCGCGCGGTCACCACGTCGACATCCGCTGGGAGTGGTCCTACCAGGTCGGCGGCACCGAACTGCGGGCCGCGCTCGGCGCTGCCCGCGACCCGTTCCGCGACCAGGAAGCCGAGGCCCGGGTGCTTGGCGGGCTGTCCCTCCCCGCGACCGCCCCGGGTGTTCCACCGCAGGTGGCAGCACGTGGTCTCCCCGCGCTTTCCGCGGGGGGACCACCCGGGGGGGTTGGGGGGCGGAAGCCCCCCATGCGGGGGGTCTCCGGGGGGGCACCCCCCGGAGAGAAACTGCACGGCCTCGACGCCATGACGTTCACCACCGAGGTGCTGCCCCTCCTGGAAGGCCGCGACGACGTGCGCGTCGAGCTGTCCGGCCATGTACCCGACTACCGTGAGGCCGGCGACTCGCTGGAGATCGGCCTGTCCACCGGCGAGCTTGACGGCGAGCATGACTGGTTCGACCTGGGCATCACGGTCACGGTCGAGGGGCGCGAGGTGCCGTTCGCCGACCTCTTCGTGGCGCTCGCCCACGGACAGTCGCACATGCTGCTCCCAGACGGCGCGTACTTCTCCCTGGACAAGCCCGAGCTCGCCGCGCTCTCCCGGCTCATCGATGAGGCCCGCGCGCTCCAGGACCAGCCGGAAGGATCCCTGCGGATCAGCCGGTTTCAGGCGGGCCTGTGGGAAGAGCTGTCCGGGATCGGCGTGGTCGGCCATCAGGCAGCGGCGTGGCAGCGGCAGGTGCGCGGGCTGCTCGCCGTCGAGGCGATCGACGCCGTGCCGGTGCCCGGCGCGATCAACGCGCAGCTGCGGCCCTACCAGGTGGCGGGATTCCAGTGGCTCACGTTCCTGTGGACGCACGGGCTCGGCGGCATCCTGGCCGATGACATGGGGCTCGGCAAGACACTCCAGACGCTGGCGCTGCTTCAGCACGCGAAGGACGTGGCGCGAGAAGAGGATGCCGAACACGTTCGGAATCCTCCTTTTCTCATCGTGGCACCGACCTCCGTGCTTGCGAACTGGGCGACCGAGGCGCACCGGTTCGCGCCCGACCTGAAAGTCGTGACGGTCTCTGACACGCTCGGCCGCCGCGGCGGCACGCTCGCGGACGTGGTCGACGGGGCCGACGCGGTGGTGACCTCGTACACGCTGCTGCGGCTCGACTTCGAGGCCTACGGCGGGCACGAGTGGGCGGGGCTGATCCTCGACGAGGCGCAGTACGTCAAGAACCACCAGTCCAAGGCGTACCAGTGCGCACGCCGGATGACGGCGCCGTTCAAGGTCGCGATCACCGGCACGCCGATGGAGAACAACCTCATGGAGCTGTGGTCGCTGTTGTCGATCGCGGCGCCGGGGCTGTTCCCGAACCCGGAACGGTTCAAGGACTACTACGCGCGGCCCATTGAGAAAACGGGCAACGCCGACCTGCTCGCACAGCTGCGCCGCCGGATCAGGCCGCTGATCATGCGGCGGACCAAGGAGCAGGTGGCCGCGGACCTGCCGGAGAAGCAGGAGCAGATCCTCGAGGTCGAGCTGGACCCGAGGCACAGGAAGGTGTACCAGACCCACCTGCAACGCGAGCGGCAGAAGGTCCTCGGCCTGCTGGGCGACGTCAACCACAACCGGTTCACCATCCTGCGCTCGCTGACGCTGCTGCGGCAGTTGTCGCTGCACGCCGCGCTGATCGACGAGGAGCACGCGGACGTGCCGTCCGCGAAGATCGACTCGCTGCTTGAGCAGATCGAGGACGTGGTGGGCGGCGGGCACCGGGCGCTGGTGTTCAGCCAGTTCACCCGGTTCCTGCGGATGGCGCGGACACGGCTTGAGGCATCCGGGGTGGAATGCTGCTACCTGGACGGGACGACGACCAACCGGCCGGCGGTGATCTCGTCGTTCAAGGAAGGGACGGCGCCGGTGTTCCTGATCTCGCTGAAGGCGGGCGGCTTCGGGCTTAACCTCACCGAGGCGGACTACTGCTTCCTGCTCGACCCCTGGTGGAACCCCGCGACCGAGGCGCAGGCCGTCGACCGGACGCACCGCATCGGGCAGACGCGGAACGTGATGGTGTACCGGCTGATCGCGTCCGGCACCATCGAGGAGAAGGTCATGGCGCTGAAGGCCCGCAAGGCCCAGCTGTTCTCCTCGGTGATCGACAGCGACGGCGCGTTCTCCTCCGCCTTGTCGGCGGACGACATCCGCGCGCTCTTCGCCTGACCGAAGACCATCCGCCTCGGGACTGTCGCTAGAAAAGATCTTGGCTCGATGAGGGATCTTTTGCTTTCGCCAGGCAATGGCCGAAAAGGAGGGCGGCTCACCCTTGACCGCCGCTCCTGAGGGGCGAACGCCCAGGTAGTCACATTGTGACTAGTTCAGATTGTGATAGGACACAAAAGCGGAGCATGCCTCCGCTCGCGATAACCTGGGTACGAAGCTCCGGTTTGACCGGAGTAGTCGGAGGCGAGTTGGATCGTCCTTGACGATCGCCCGTAACCAGGTCGCGATGCCTGCAAGAGGAGTTAAGACGGCGTGAGCATTCTCGGTACCCGGGTCCTGCGGACCGAAGATCCAGGCTTCCTTTCCACAGGAGGCGTCTACGCAGAAGACGTACAGGACGAGCGGCTGGCCGGCGCCTGCTACTTGCATTTCGTCCGGTCGACGGTGGCGCACGCGACGATCAGAAACATCGACGTGAGCGCGGCGAAGGACGCCGAGGGGGTCATCGCCGTCTACACCGGCGCGGACCTCGCGGCGGCCGGACTCGCCCCGTCCAAGCCGATGATGCCGAACATGAACCAGGCGATGCTCGCACCGCTGCTTGCCACCGACGCGGTGCGGTTCGTCGGCGAGCCGGTCGTGGCCGTCCTCACCGAGGAGATGTACCAGGGCGAGGACGCCATCGAGCTGGTGGACATCGACTACGACATCCTGCCTGCCGTCGCCACCATGCACCAGGCGCTGAGCGGCGAGCGCGGCCTGCTCTTCGCGGATGC
>JAWWPV010000181.1:0-4564 GCA_033854775.1 Trebonia sp. | reverse complement strand
GGCCATCCCTGCCAGCTCGTCGTAGCCGGCCCGCCCGGCGCTCAGCGCCCTGGCGAGCGAGGTCGCCGCCGCCTCGGACAGGTGGCCGAGGAAGCCGAGCCCGGCCCGTTCTGCCTCGTCAGCGTCGTCGAGCTCCTTGACCGCGTCGCGCCAGCGCTCGACGTCCGCCCGCAGCTGGGCGAGCGCCTCCTGCCGGGGCACCGCGGCGACGCGGCGCTGCACTTCGACGTTGAGCAGGGTCAGGTCATGTCCCCTCGCGGCGACCCGGACGGAAGACGGGTCCGCGCTCTCCGGCAGGCTGGCAACCACCAGCGGACGCACGCCGGCCGGAACCGCCGTCACCCCGGTGCGCGTTACCCGCGCCCCGTCCGTGAAGACCGTGACACCCGTGATCGGCGTGGCGGCGTCCTGCTGCTCGGTGTCGGTCATGGTGACAGCCTATCGATTCACGGGAAAACCGGCATGGCATGGACATCCGCCAACCTCCCGAGATTCCACGCATTTGCTTGCCGGGCATTTGCCATTGCATATGCAAATGCGCACCCTAACTCAGTGACCGCGCGGTGATTGACGGAAGAAGGGCGGGAGCGCGGCGGGAGTTCGTCCCCTGCTCGAAGGCGTAGGCGAGCCCGAGGAGGCGCGGCTCGCTCCACGGGGGGCCGAGGAACGAGACGCCGACCGGGAGCCCGCAGACGTAGCCGAACGGGACGGTGATCGTCGGCCAGCCGGCCACCGCTCCGGGTCTTGAGGTGCCGAACACCGAGTGGTCGCCAAGAACGTAGTCGGTCAGCCAGGCCGGGTTCGCGGTCAGCGAGAAGATCGCGTCCAGGCTGTGCTCCACGACCGGCGTCTCCACCGCTGTTCGCGCCAGGAGGCTCGCCGCGCCGCGCAACTCCAGGTAAACGGGGTCGGCCAGGTCACCATTGGTCGCCTGCGCCGCCTGGAAGATCTCCTGCCCGAACCTGGCGAGGACCAGGGGGGCGTTCCTTTCGTTGAATTCGATCAGGTCGGCCAGCGTCCCCGGCAATTCCATGTCGGAATCGTCCGCGTACGCGGACAGGTACTTGAGGTAGGTGTTAATCCCGTGCTTGAACTCGTAATTCAGCGCGTCGAACTCGGGCTCGGTGACCTTGTCGATGTCGGGCAGGTCCACCGGGTCGACCACGGTCGCGCCGAGTGCGCGGAGGCACTCCACCGCCCCGTCGAGCAGCGCCTCGGTCGTCGCGTCCGCGCCCGCTGACGCCGTCCGCCAGATGCCGATCCGCGCGCCCTCTATCGCCGCCTGGTCGAGGAATTCCGGGTAGTGGATGAACCCGGGATGATCGATCGCGTTGTCCTCTGGGTCCGGGGCGGCAAGCACGGACAGCAGCGCCGCCGCGTCCGCGACCGAGGTGGCCATCGGGCCCGCGGTGTCCTGCGCAAGGGACAGCGGCACGATGCCGGACCGGCTGACCATCCCGAGGGTCGGCTTGATGCCGACCACGCCGCAGGCGCTTGACGGGGAGATGATCGACCCGTCGGTCTCCGTGCCCACGGCGAGCGGCGCGAGGCCCGCCGACACGCCGGCCGCCGAGCCCGAGCTCGACACGGACGGGTTACGGTCGAGCGCGTACGGGTTTGCGGTCTGGCCGCCGAGGGTGGACCAGCCGCTCGTCGAGCGGGTTGACCGGAAGTTCGCCCACTCAGACAGGTTGGCCTTCGCCAGGATGATCGCCCCGGCCGCGCGCAGCTGGGAGACGATGAACGCGTCCGGCGGCCGGGCACCGAGCAGCGCGGGCGAGCCCGCCGTCGTGGGCGCGCCCGCCACCTGCACGTTGTCCTTGACCAGGACCGGGATTCCCTCAAGCGCGCCGCGCGGCCGGCCGGCCCGCAAGGCGGCGTCGCTCGCCGCCGCCTGGTCGAGCGCGTCAGGTGTCACCGCGATCACGGCGCCAAGCGCGGGGTTCGCCGCCGCGATGCGATCCAGGCAACGCTGAGTAAGCGCGGTGGCGGTAAGCACGCCAGCAGCCATCGCCTGCCGCAGCCCGGCCACCGAGGATGAGGTGATGTCGATGCTCGTGCCAGGGATCTCGTGGGTTAGTTCCGACGAACTCTGGAAATCCGGCATGCGGGCAGGATAACGGTTCTATAGCGGTTGCGTAACCGGATATGACCTGTACAAATACTTTGGAAAACCATTAAATCCGCTGCCCGTCTTCGATGCGGCTACTAAGCGTGTCGGCGGCCGCCCGGACCTGGCCGAGCAGGCGTTGCTGCTGCGCCGCCGGGGCGCGGACCAGCGGTGACGGCACGGTGAGCGCGGCCACCGTGGAGCGCCCGTCCGTCACCGCCGCCGACGCGGCCCAGACGCCGCGGTCGATCTCCTCCTCGCTCGTCGCCCAGCCACGGGCGGCGACCTTGGCGAGGGTCTCCTCAATCCCTTCCGCGGCCGCCGGGTCGGACTCGGCGAACGGGGCGACGTACTCGCGCCGCAGGCGCTCGGGCAGGCCAGCGAGCAGGACCCGTCCGCTCGCGCCGCGCAGCAGCGGTAGCGACTGACCCGGCTCGAACGTGGCGCGCAGGTGATGCTCGGACTCGACCCGGTGGACGCAGACCGGCATGCGGGCGATCAGCCTGACGAAGATCACCGTCTCGCCGCACTCCTGGGCCAGTTCGCGCATGACCGGGTCCGCGATCTCAATGAGCGTCTCCGCGGCCTCCGCGGCGCGGGCCAGCGAGATGAACCGGGAAGACAGGTGGTACGCGCCGCGGTCGTCGCCAATCAGCAACCCCGTATCACGCAATAGGGCGATATACCGGTACATGCTGGGCAAGGGAATGGCGGTGAGTTCGGCCAGTTCCCTTGCGGTCAGCGTGTGCTGGTGCGGCGTGAAGGCCTGGAGGACGGCGAGCACCCGGCGAGCACCCTCGGCACCAGAGGCGGGCGCGGCCGGCGCGTGCTCCCCAGTCCCGCGCGGCGGTTGAGGAGCTGAATGAGTGGCCACTGGACTCTTTCTCAGCTATCCATCACGTGACTGTCGCGACACGATAACGACATTCTCAGGAGAGCGTCAACCGACTTCCGATACTGGTGTGAAATCTGAGAGAAGAGTAGAGCCTTACCTCAGCCACGGCGGTCGTCCCCCCGCAGGCAATACAGCTAGGGCAGCCAGCTCACGTGGCCGGCCAGGAGGGCGTAGCCGATGAAGGCCACCGCGTCGATCAGCGTGTGGGCGATGATCATCGGGGTCGCGCGCCGCCAGCGCAGGAAGAGCGTGCCGAAGATGATGCCCATGACCGCGTTGCCGGCGAAGCCGCCGAAGCCCTGGTAGAGGTGGTACGAGCCGCGCAGCGTCGCGCTGATCGCGACCGCGACCCACGGGTTGACGCCGAGCTTGCGCAGCCGGGTCAGCAGGTAGCCGGTGACCAGGACCTCTTCGAGCAGCCCGTTCTGTAGCGCGGAAAGCAGCAGGATCGGGTAGCGCCACCAGACGTTCGGCTCGTTTTCCGCGACGACGTTCAGTGCGATGCCTGACTTGTACGCGATGAAGTACAGGCCGAGGCCGCTGCCGCCGATGAGGGCCGCGAGTGCGGCGCCGCGCAGGAAGTCGCGCCGCGGCTGGGTGAGGTCCACGCCGATGGACTTCGCGCCGTCGCCGGAACGGGCGAGCAGGTAGAACGCCAAGATCACCGGGGCGGCGCCCGAGGCGATCGACACCAGCTGGAGGAACAGGTCGAGCAGCGGGCGGCCCGGCGCCTGCGAGCCGTTCAGGGTCACCGACTGCGAGCCGAGCGAGTGCCGCGCGGTCAGCGAGCCGATGAGCGAGACGAACGCGTAGACGCCGCTCGCGCCGAGCGACACCGCGAAAACGGAAATGATCTCCCAGCGAAGGAGGACCCGCTCCCGGCGCGACAACTCCGGAGCGTCATCGGGCCTGGTCAGGCGGAGCCGCGAACCCGTTCGGAATGATCGATCTTGATCTTCTGCCGATACCGGGGGACTGGCCTGGCTACGCGAGGAGCGCGTCGAAATCGCCGTCCTGCGCGCCGCCGATCAGCGCCTCGATCTCGGCCCTGGTGTAGATCAGGGCCGGGCCGTCCGGGTCCGCCGCGTTGCGGACGGCGATCTGCCCGTCGGGCAGCCGGGCCAGCTCGACGCCCCCGTCGTTGTCCGGCGTGCCGCCGGCCAGCCGCCACTGTAGGTCAGGCAGCTCGCCAGCGGGTATTCCGTTGTAGACCCCGTCGGCCATGGGACCTCAGATCTCCTTCAGCATCCCGGACAGGATCTCCCTGGTCCGGTCGGGTGACGTGCCCGCGACCGACAGGCGTTCCATTACCGCGGCGTAGCGCTCGACTTCTTCCGGCTTGTCGATGTAGTGCGCCCCGGTGAGGTACTCCATGTAGACCACGTCAGGCAGGTCGGTCTCCGGGAATCGCATGATCGTGAACGCGCCGCCCTCGGCCGCGTGCCCACCGTACCTGAAGGGCATCACCTGGATGGTGATGTTGGGCTCGCCGACCAGGTCAATGAGCCGTTCGATCTGCCCGACGTGCACGTCGCGGCCGCCCATCGGGCGACGGAGCG
>JAWWPV010000180.1:0-2835 GCA_033854775.1 Trebonia sp. | reverse complement strand
CCTCCGGGCCGGGCCTGGAGCACACCCTGGCCGTCACCGAGGCGGTCCTGGTCGAGCTGCCCCTGGCCGCCGCGGCGGGCTGGCTCGCGGTCCGGCTGTTCCGCAGGACCCGGTGAGTCGCGGCACGGGTTACCCGAGCACGGGTTACCCGAGCACGGGCGGGATGACCCGGCCGTGCCCGGTGGCGGCCTCGAAGGCGTGCGCCACCTGGAGCAGCGGCCAGTCCGCCCGGCGGCGGCCGACCAGCTGGAGCCCGACCGGCAGGCCGTCCGGGGTGAACCCGGCGGGCACGGAAATGGCCGGGAGCCCGGTCACCGAGATCAGGTAGGCCGACGCCATCCAGTCCAGGTAGGTGCGCTGCGGCTGGCCGTCGATGTCGTGCACCCAGTCCAGCGTGACGTCGAACGGGACGACCTGGGTGACCGGGCAGGCGAGCACCTCGGCGGACTCGAAGAAGGCGCTGACCCGCCCGGCGACCGCGGCGTGCAGCACGGTCGCGCGGCTCAGGTCGGCCACGCTCAGCTCCAGGCCGCGCTCGGTGTTCCAGGTCACGTTGGGGCCGAGCCGGCCCGGGTGCCGGCGCAGCAGCGGCCCGAAGCTGGTCGCGAACCGGAACGCCCGGCGGGTGCGGAACACCTCGTCGGCGCCGGAGAGATCCGGCACCGAGTCGGTCACCTCGCAGCCCAGGTCCTCGAGCACCTGCCGGGCCGGCGCCAGCACGTCCCGCACCGCCGGCTCGACCGGCAGGCCGAGGTCGGCGCTCCAGGCCACCCTGATCCCGCGCAGGTCCCGGGCCAGCAGGCCCGGGACCTGATCGGGCCGGACGCCGGGGGCGGGCGCGTCCAGGGCCAGCGGCACCCGGGGGTCGGGGCCGGCCAGCACGGACAGGAGCAGCGCGACGTCGGCGACCGTGCGCCCCATCGGCCCCTCCACGCCGAGCACGTCCGCGACGTCGGTGACGGGCCAGGACGGCACCCGGCCGGGCGAGGGCCGCAGCCCGACCACGTTGCAGAAAGCCGCCGGATTCCGCAACGAGCCGCCGAGGTCGCTGCCGTCGGCGAGGCTGATCATCCGCGCGGCCAGGGCCGCCGCCGCACCCCCGCTGCTGCCGCCTGCGCTGCGGGTCAGGTCGTAGGGGTTGCGGGTGGCGCCGAACACCGGGTTGACCGTGTGCGAGCCCGCCCCGAACTCGGGCGTGTTGGTCTTGCCCAGGCTGATCGCACCGGCCTGCGACATCCGCTGCACGACCAGTGCGTCCTGGTCCGGGACATGATCGGCGAACAGCACCGAGCCGTAGGTGGTGCGCACGCCCGCCGTGTCGTGAAGATCCTTGTGGGCGACCGGCACGCCGTGCAGCGGGCCCGGCTCGGCCCCGCGGGCCAGCGCCTCGTCCGCGCGGGCCGCGCGGGCCAGCGCCTCGTCGAAGGTCCGGGTCACCACGGCGTTGACCCCGCCGCCCACCGCGCTGACCCCGCCATCCACCGCGCTGACGCCGCCGTCCGTGGCGTTCACGCCGCCGTCCACGGCCTCGATCCGCTGGATATGGGCGGCCATGACCTCGCGGGCGGACACCTCGCGGCGGCGCAGCATCCCCGCCAGCGTGACCGCGTCGGCCGCGCACAAGTCCGTCACAGGCTGCTCCCTCGGTCGGGCACGCGGTCCCGCCGGTCGGCGGCCACCCCCAGTTTGACGGACGGTTGACCGTTAGTTGGCCGGCCTTTCGCCGAGTTGAAGGCATTACCCTGACGGAGTTTCCGGCCGCCCGGAAAAGCGTCCGGCCGATCGATGGAAGGTCAGGTCATGACGATATATCAGCACATCCGCCATCCACGTATTGCCTCGCGGCGCGCTGAGAGCCCGGTGAGGGTGGCTGATCTGCTGCCCCGGGGCTCAGCGGTAAACCGCTTCAACACGAAAGTCGCGATCGTCATCACCACGGTCGTGGGCAGCATGTGGTGCGCTTATGCGTTCGCATTGTTTGACCTGATCAGCCTGCCGGATGCGATACGGTCCGGCCCGGCCGCGTTCGTTTCCTGGGTGGCGCAGACTTTCCTGCAGCTGGTCCTGCTGTCGGTCATCATGGTGGGCCAGAACGTGCAGGCTGCCGCAGCGGATAAACGCGCCGAGGCGACGTTCCACGACGCGAGCGCGACCCTGCATGAGGTGGCGCACGTGCAAGGTCACCTCGCCGCGCAGGACGTATTGCTCACCCGGATCGCCGAAAGGATCGGGCTGGACCCGGTGCCGATCATCGATGCTGATTCCGGCGACGAAGTCACTGACGGCCACATCCCGCCCGGCGACCAGACAGCGCCTCAGAATCCGCCGGATTGATGCGCACCCACGAATTCCAGGGCGGCAGGCCAGTGCCGCGCCCAGAAGGAGCCGTCGTGGCACCCCGGCATGATTCCGCCCGGCACCGGATGATGGGTGAGAGCCGAGAGGCGGGACCGCACCAGCGCCGCTTCCGGCTGGAACGGATCGTCGGCCCCGCAGGCGATAAAGGCGGGCACGCGCCGCAGTGTGAACAGGCCGGCGACGACATCGTTCCGGGTGAAGTCGGCCGGGCTGTCGAAGGCCTCGGGGTTGGCGGCGCGCGCGTCGTCATAGGAGGCGAAGACGGCCGGCGAGAGGGCGGCGACGGCCGCGACCGCCGGGCCGCCGCCAGGCTCGCCCGCGGCCCTGAGCTGCTCGGTGCCCTGCCGTTTGGTGCCCTGCCGTTTGGTGCCCTGCCGTTTGGTGCCCTGCCGTTTGGTGCCCTGCCGTTTGGTGCCCTGCCGTTTGGTCCGAAACCGCAATGTGCTGGGCTGTTCGGCGCTGAACTGCTCGGCGATC
>JAWWPV010000179.1:0-4224 GCA_033854775.1 Trebonia sp. | reverse complement strand
GTCCTGCCGCGTGGTGATCACGATCGCGTGATGCCTGACCCTGATGAACTCGATCAGCTCATCCCTGCTGACGACGGTGTTAGTCGCTATGTTCCTGGCCACGGTCCAACGCTAGTGCACATGCCCCGAGGTTAGTCGGGCGGCTCCGCCAGCCGCTCCGGATGGATCCAGCCCGCAGGGCACCGGCGCCGAGGACGGCCGCTAGCGGCGGGTGACCGCGTCCCTGGTGAGGGAGGAGACGTCGGGGATGCCCGCCAGGGTCATCAAGATGCGGAGTTCCTGGGTGAGGAGCTCGATCGTGCGGCGGACGCCGTGCTCGCCCGCGGCCGCCAGGCCGTAGGCGGCCAGGCGGCCGATGACGACCGCGCTCGCCCCCAGGGCCAGGGCAAGGAAGACGTCGGCGCCGGTGCGGACGCCGCTGTCCAGGAGGACAGGAACCTGGCCAGACACCGCCGCCGCGATCTCCGGGAGGACGTCGAGTGAGGCCGGGGACGGGTCGACCTGGCGGCCGCCGTGGTTGGAGACGAGGATGGCCGAGGCGCCGGCGGTGAGGGCGGCCTCGGCGGCCTCGGTGGTCAGGATGCCCTTGGCGATCCAGGGCATCCCGTGCCTGGCGGTCGCCTCGGCAAGATTGTCCCAGGTCCACGGGGGGACCACCCTGGCGCCGAAGGTAGACGCGATGTTCGGCGAGCCGTCGTGGACGACGTTGCCGCTCCAGATCGCCGGGTCCGGGTGGAAGCGCGCCATCCGGTTCCTGGCGCGGAAGCCGACGACCGGGCAGTCCACGGTCACGCACAGCGCCTCGTAGCCCGCCGCCTTGACGCGAGCCGCGACGGCGTCGAAGGAGTCGTACGGGTGGAGCTGGGCGATCCGCGCGGCCGCCGGGGCCGCGGCGGCCACCTCCTCGTAGGAGAAGCTGCCGACCTCGGGCACGATCGAGGCGATGCCGCATGCCGCGTTGGCCCGGGCCACGGCCAGCTGGCCGTCGGGCGCGAACAGGGCGTCGCCGCCGAACGGCGCGGTCAGCACGGGCACGGAGAGCGGAATGCCGAGGATCTCGGTGTTGGCCTTCGGGTCGGTGACCCCGCTCATCGGGCGCGGCCTGATCACCCAGCGGGAGAAGGCCTCCCGGTTGGCGCGCAGCGTCAGCTCGGTCCCCGCGCCGCTCTCCAGGTAGGTCGCCGCGTCGTGCGGCAGGTGCTTGAGCGCCGTCGCGTGGATCTCCTCCAGGGCCAGGAACTCCCCGTCGCTGGGGTAGACCGGGGTGGCTCTCACAAAGCGCACCCTACCCGGCTAGTCCCGTGCAGCGGGTCATGGACTTTACGGGCGGAGCACGCAACCGTTCTGAATCACCGTGATGTTGACCTTCCGCAGAGAACCCAGCCGGAAGAAAATCATTCGGGGGCCTTGCGCGGGGGCTGGTAGCGTCCCTGGTGATGTTGACGGGGTGCAGGTGAGATGGACGGCGCTGGTCCCGGACGTGACGCCGCTGCGAGGCCCGGGGGCGAGCGGGTTCCGGGCCCTGTTCACCAGCAGGACGGTGGCGTACCTCGGGTCACAGGGGGCGGAGGTCGCCCTGCTCGTCCAGGCGCAGCGGATCACCGGGTCGCCGCTGGTCGTGGGGACGCTCGGGCTGGCGGAGCTGGTGCCGCTGGTGGTGTTCGGGCTGTACGGTGGCGTGCTCGCCGACCGGTTCGACCGGCGGGCGCTGATGCGCTGGTGCGAGCCGGGGCTTGGCGCGTGCGCGGTGCTGCTGCTCCTCAACGCGCTGCTGCCGCACCCGCTGCTGTGGCCGCTGTACGTGATCGCGGGGCTGATGATGGCGGTCGCCTCACTTCAGCGGCCCGCGTTCGAGGCGGCGACCCCGCGCATCGTGCCCAGCGATCAGCTGACGGCGGCCGCCGCGATCATGTCGCTGTCCACGAACGCGAGCGTGCTCGTCGGTTCCTCGCTCGGCGGCCTGCTTGCCGCCGCCCCCGGGCCCTGGCTGGTCTACGCGCTTGACGCGGCCGGGTTCGCGGTCTCGTTCCTGATGCTGGGCAGGCTGCCGGGGCTGCCCCCCGTGGTCGGGAAACTGGTGCGGGAGGAACCGGGCGAGCTCGCCGACGGGCCGGCCCTGCGGGAGATCCTGGTTGGCCTGCGGTACGCGGCCAGCCGGCGGGACCTCCTCGGCTCCTACCTGGCCGACCTGGCCGCGATGACCTTCGCCTACCCGAACGCGATGCTGCCGTTCCTCGCCGCTGGGCTGCACGCCCCGTGGTCCACGGGGCTGATGTTCGCGGCGCCGTCCGCGGGAGCGTTCGCGGTGTCGGCGACGAGCGGCTGGATGCCGCGCGTCCGCCGTCACGGCCTGGCCATCGCGTTCGCCGCCGCGGGCTGGGGCGTGGCGATGGCCCTGGTCGGCCTCGCGCCTGACGTCTACTTCGCCCTCGCCTGCCTGGCCGTGGCGGGCGGCGCCGACGAGTGCAGCGCGGTGTTCCGCGACACGATGTGGAAGCAGTCCATCCCCGACCACCTGCGCGGCCGGATGGCCGGCATCGAGCTGCTGAGCTACGCGGCCGGGCCGCCCGCCGGGCAGCTCCGCTCCGGCGCGGTCGCGGCCGTCACGAGCGTCCGCTTCTCCCTGACCTCCGGCGGCCTCGCCTGCGTCGCCGTGGTCGCGGGCGTCGTCGCCGTGCTGCCCGCCTTCCGGCGCTATACCGCGCCCTCGGCGGCGCCCGCCGGGCAGCCCGCCGCCTGCCCCGAGGCGGGGCTGCCCCCTGGTAGCCGCTAAGCACCGGGACTACCCGGCAGAAACAGTAGCGGAATTCGCATTCCGGTGAGTATGCTCTTTGCGGAATGTTGATTCCGTTTTGACGGGGAGGGTCCTGGCATGGAAGCCGTGCGCCGACCGCATTATCAGGTGACGTTCGCGATACTCGCGGTGGGCATCGGGGCGTACGCGCTGCTGCAGTCGCTGGTGATCCCGGTGCTGACCACGGTGGCGAAGGAGCTGCACACCTCGCAGGATGCCGTGACGTGGGTGCTGACGGCGTACCTCCTGTCGGCCTCGATCTTCACCCCCATCCTGGGGCGCGTCGGGGACATGTTCGGCAAGAAGTGGGTCTTCGTGGGCACGCTGGTCGCCCTCGCGGTCGGCTCGGTCCTGGCGGCGGTGGCCCCCAACCTCGCGGTCATGATCGTGGCCCGGGTCATCCAGGGGGTGGCGGGCGGGATGCTGCCGCTGGGGTTCGGGATCATCCGCGACGAGTTCCCCGCGGAGAAGGTGGCTGGCGCCGTCGGCGTCCTCGCGGCGCTGACCGCGGTCGGCGGCAGCCTCGGCATCGTGCTGGCCGGGCCGATCGTGGACGCGCTCGGCTGGCGCTGGCTCTTCTGGCTGCCGGGCATCGTGACGGTGATCGCGGCGGCCGGCGCGGTGGTGTACATCCCGCAGTCCCTGGCGCGCAGCCGGGGCACGATCAGCTGGACGCCAGCGATCCTGCTGTCGCTCTGGCTGGTGCTGCTGCTGGTGCCGCTGAGCGAGGCGTCGCTCTGGGGCTGGGGGTCGCCGAAGGTCATCGGGCTGCTGGCCGGGGCGGTCGTATTCGCCGCCGCCTGGGTCTGGTCGGAGCTGCGGGCGGCCACCCCGCTGATCGACATGAAGATGATGCGGCTGCCCGCGGTCTGGACCAACAACCTGGTGGCGCTGCTGATCGGCGTCGGGCTGTACGCGATGTTCGCCTTCCTGCCCGCGTTCGTGCAGACCCCGCGCTCGGCCGGCTACGGGTTCGGGGCCAGCATCACCGTGGGGGGGCTGATGCTGCTGCCCTCGGGCTTCACCATGTTCGCGGCCGGCGTGCTCGCCGGGTCGCTCACCAAGCGCTTCGGCGGTAAGGCGCTGGTGGTCACGGGCTGCCTGTTCGGTACCGCGGCGATGGCGATGTTCGCCTTCGCGCATTCGGCGCAGTGGGAGATCTACGTCGCCACCGCCATCCTCGGCGTCGGCTTCGGCCTGGCGTTCTCGGCGATGTCGGCCAATGTCGTGGCCGCGGTCCCGGCCGCCCAGACCGGCGTGGCCACCGGCATGAACGCGAACATCCGCACCATCGGCGGCAGCATCGGCGCCGCCGTGATGGCCAGCATCGTCACCGCGAAGCTGGAGCCGTCCGGGCTGCCCGTGGAGTCGGGCTACACGACCGGGTTCGGGATCATGGCCGGCGTCCTGGTGGTGGCCGCGCTGGCCGG
>JAWWPV010000178.1:0-10987 GCA_033854775.1 Trebonia sp. | reverse complement strand
CGCCTGGTGTCCCAGGCCCCGAGATCAGCGTGGTCCTGCTCATGCCCAGGTCGGTGAGCACCGGCCCGTGCGCGTCGAGCACCACGTTGGGCGGAGAGACCGCGTCGTGGGTGAACCCGGCCTCGTGCAGCGTGGTGAGCGCGCGGGCAAGGCCAAGGGCGATCCAGCCCGAGGTATCGGCGGGCAGTCGCCCGGTCTCTGCCACGGCGGTGGCAAGCGAGGGGCCGCGGACCAGGGTGGTCGCCACCCACGGCCGGTCCTGGTCGTCGTCGACGCCGGAGTCGATCAGCGACGCGACATGCGGTTCGCGCGCGACGCAGGCCGCGATCGCGCCGAGGGAAAGGCGGCGGCGGACGGCAGGATCGGCGACCAGGCCCTGGTCGAATACCTTGAGCGCCGTCCAGCCAGGGTCGGCATCGCTGAAGCCGCCGCTGAAGCCGCCGCTGGCGAGGTAAACCGGGCCGGCCTGACCCGAGCCAAGCCGCGCGACGATCCGGTAACCGCCGACCTCCCGGGGATCGGCCGTGCCGAGCGGGAGGTACGCGGGCTCGCTCCACTGCCGCGACGATAGCCATATCCAGGCAGGTCCGGAGAATTCTTTCGCCACAACGTTCGCCTGAGCGAACTGGCCAACGGGAATTCCCGGATATCCGGGCTGGATGATCAGCGTGTACGTCTGATCTGACATCGCGACCGCGAGATCGGCGGCCGGCTCGGCGGAAAGCGCGGAGCGCAGCGCGGCACTGTCGACAAGCCGGTTGATGTCAACGATCACCGGCCCGCCGAATCCGGCCGCCCGCCGCTCGATGAGCCCCACGCCGATCGCCATCCGTAGCCTGATCCGGTCGGCATGGCGCGCGTTGTCCGTGCTCAGCCCGGCGGCCAATGACCTGATCAGCACGCTGAGGACGGCGGGAGGGTCGATGTCGGAGGGCAGGACCGCATTGATGCCGTCCCCGGTCCACTGATGATCGACGACCCGCATGTCGAGCTGGAGCCCGCACTCGCCGAGCATGGCGACCACGAGTTGCCTGAGGCGTCGCTGGACGTCGTCCCGTTCCGGAACCGTGCGCGTGCCGTATCCCGCGACATCGAGCACGAATCCCATGCGCAGCGCGCGGCCGGATTGCGGCCCGCGTGACGTCGCGCCCACGGTACGCCGACCGCCGGGCCCGACGGCAAATCCAGCGCCCGCGTCTCGCACTTTTCCCACGCTCCCTAGAGATAGCCTAATAGCTATTTCCATGGACATGACTGCCTTAGTTCCCGTTATCAGTCCACGAGATCTGGCACACTCAATGGTGTGGGTTCGTCGCTATACTCCTTGTCCGCTTCTCACGTGCGCGCACAGGCACGGGGGACGGCCATGACTCGTGCCGGCAACGAGGCGTGGCCGGAGGCCAGCTTCGTCCGGCAACTCCCGGACGCCGACCGCGCCGCGCTGCTTGACGCCGGCACGCCGTTCCGCTTCGAGGACGACCAGATCCTGCTGGTCCAGGGTGATGCCGGCGATTTCCTTTACGTCCTGACCAGCGGCCTCGTCAAGGTCATCGTCGCCGCGGTGAGCGGCGCGCAGACGACGCTCGCCATCCTCTCACGGGGTGACCTCGTGGGCGAGTTCGCCCTGCTCGACAACAAGCCGCGCACGGCGACGGCACGCGCGGCGGGCCCGGTCACCGCCCTGAAGGTCGGCGGCGCCGCCTTCCTGGCGATCGCCGGCCGGTCCCCGGCGGCCCAGGCAGCCGTCACCAGGTACCTGCTGGCGAAGATGCGCTCAAGCACCGAACGGCGCGCGGCGGAGCGCGTCTGGGACGCCAGGGAGCGACTCGCCCAGGTCCTCTACGACCTCGGCCAGCAGAACGCGCAGCCCGACGCCGACGGCATGATCCGGATCGCCGTCACGCAAAGTGAGCTCGGGGAGCTGGCCGGCGTGGCGGTGTCGACCGCGGAGCGGGTGCTGAAGGAGCTTCGCAGGCACGGTGCCGTCAGCACGCGTTACCGGGAGATCACCATCAGGGACATGGCCTACCTGGACCGCATTCGATTTCCCAGGGAAACGCCAGAAAACCCCTTACCGGCGGGAATCTATGCCGCTCTAATCCGCTAGTTTCGTAAGCGGAGATATGTCCTTGCGGAGGGATAGTCCCACGACGAGCGGCCGGCCCGGGGTGGTGGTCGGCCGCTCGCCTTTGCCCGTTTGGCTATATATCCGGCCGCGGAGAGCGGCTAGGATGAGGGACGCGAAGGGGAGTAGCTCCTCGCCGGGACGCCGACAATCGCGGTTCAGTGGCGGGCAAGACGCCTGCCAGCTGGATCCGGTGCCCGGGGGCCGTGACGTGGCCTGAGTGAGACCTTCGGCCGACAGCCAGTGTCCCGGTAACAGGGGCACCGCAAGTGCTGCCGTGCCGGAGGCCCGGGCTCGCCCGCGACAGTCGGCGCGGCCTTACCGACGGAGCCACCCCCCCGATGAGCTTCACCGCAGCTGGCGCCACCTTCCTCGCCGTGCTCCCCGCGGAGATACCAGACAAGACGATCCTGGCGTGCCTGATCCTGTCTAGCCGCTATCGTCCGAGCGTGGTGTTCGCCGGTGCCGCCACCGCCTTCCTCGCCCAGGTGGTCCTCGCGGTGGCGGCGGGCGGCGCGCTGAGCCTGCTCCCGCGTCACGTCGTGGAGGCGTGCGCCGCCGCCGTCTTTCTCGCCAGCGCCGTGCTGCTCTGGCGGCAGAAGGAAGAGAAAGACGAAGAGGAAGACGACGCGGGCAGGGACGGCCTGCGCAGCGGGAACTGGCCCGTGTTCGGTACCGCCTTCGCGGTGGTGTTCCTCGCCGAGTTCGGCGACCTGACCCAGTTCTTGACCGTCAGCCTCGCCGCGCGGTTCCACGATCCGGTCTCGGTCGGCATCGGCGCCACGCTGGCCTTGTGGGTAGCCGCCGCGGTCGCCGTCACGCTAGGCTGGCGCGTGCTCAAGCTGATCCCCATGCAGTGGCTGACCAGGGGCGCAGCCGTGGTGATGGTCGTCCTCGCGGGCACGAGCGCCTATGCCGCCGCGAGTTGACGCGAGTCGCCTGCGCGACGTCGCGCGTCGGCGGGCGCAAACTTCGAGCGTTAGGGCTAGTGCTGACCAGTGCGTCATCAGGATAAGATTTTGTAATGCTGGATATCCGCAGGCTCCGCATGCTGCACGAGTTCGCGGCGCGGGGCTCGATCGCGCGGACCGCCGAAGCCCTGGGCTACACCCCGAGTGCGGTCTCACAACAGCTCGCGGTGCTCGAAAAGGAGGCGGGCACCCCCCTGCTCGACAGGACCGCGCGCAGCGCGGGCCTCACCGACGCGGGCAAGCGCCTGGCCATCCACGCCGAGCGCATCCTCGCCATGGTCGAAGCGGCCGAGGCGGACCTGTCCGCGCAGGCCGCCCAGCCAAGCGGCCGCGTCGTCGTGACCGCGTTCCCGTCCGCCGCGGTCGCGTTCGCCCCGGCGCTTGCCCGTTCACTCAAGGAGCACCAGCACCTGTCCCTGCTGCTGCGCGAGGCTGACCCCGGTGACGGGTTGCAGCTGGTCAGGTCGGGCGAGGCCGAGGTCGCGATCGTCGACGACTGGACCGGCCGCATGGCAGCCGACCTGGAGGCCGCGGACGCCGGGCACGGCGTGCTGAGCTACTACCACCTCGTCAGGGACCCGCTCATCCTGGTGGTGGCCCGCGACCACCAGGCCGCCGACCCGGAACGCCCGGTGGACCTGCGCGCCCTCCGCAACGAGTCGTGGCTCGCCGCCCCCGTCGGCGAGCCGTCGCGGCAGGCCTCCGACCGGCTGCTCGCCGCCGTCGGGCTTACCCCGCCGGTCCCGTCGGAGTTCGAGGGCCTCGGCACGGTCGCCAACCTGGTCGCCCGCGGCCTCGGCATCGCGATCATGCCGCGGCTCGCCGTCGGCGCCTACGAGCGGCGTGTCGTGGTCCGCGAGCTGCCGGCCGGCCTTGACCTGGCCAGGGACGTGTTCGCGGTGGCGCGCACCGCGTCGGTGATCCGCCCGTCGGTCGCGGTGATCGTCGCCGCGCTGCGCAGCGCGGCCAGGGCGATGACCCGCCAGTCGGCCGTCGGGGTCCCCGACGTGGCCTAGCCGAGGTTCCCGGCGGGGCCGGTCGGGGCGGGGGCCGGTAAGTTGTCCCCGTGGATCACGACCTCGACTTGCATGCCGAAGGACCCGCGCTCACCGCCGCCCTCGTCGACATCTCCTCGGTCAGCGGCGAGGAGGGCCCCCTGGCCGACGCGATCGAGCGCGCGCTCCGCCCCCTGCCGCACCTGGCGGTGACCCGGCACGGCAACACGCTCGTCGCCCGCACGGGGCTCGGGAACACAGGGCGCGGAAAACAAGAAAGAGTGGTGCTGGCCGGCCATATCGACACGGTGCCGCACGCCGCTAACTTCCCGTCACAATGGGATTCGCAGCGACTTCGGCTTACTGGGGTCGGCACCTCAGACATGAAGGCGGGGGTGGCGGTGCAGTTGCGCCTCGCGGCCACGCTGCCAGCACCGAACCGCGACGTGACGTACGTGTTCTACGAGTGCGAGGAGGTCGACGCCGCCCGCAACGGCCTGTACCTGCTGAGCCGCGACGCACCGGAACTCCTCATCGCCGACTTCGCCGTTCTCCTTGAGCCGAGCGGCGGCGTGGTCGAGGGCGGCTGCCAGGGCACGCTGCGCGCGGCGATCACCGCCAAGGGCGCCCGGGCGCACACGGCACGATCCTGGATGGGGAAGAACGCGATCCACGAGGCGGCCGCGATCCTGGACATCCTCCGCGCCTGGCAGCCGCGCAATCCTTTCGTCGACGGCCTCGAGTACCACGAGGGCCTCAACGCCGTCGCGATCTCCGGCGGCGTCGCGGGCAACGTGGTCCCCGACGAGTGCGTGGTCACGGTCAACTACCGCTTCGCCCCCGACCGCTCCGAGGCAGCGGCGCAGTCCTACATCCGCGACCTGTTCGCGGCCTGGCCCGTAGAGATCCTGGACTCCGCCCCCGGCGCGAAGCCGGGCCTAACCTCGGGCCCGGCCGCCGGCTTCGTGAAGGCGGTAGGCGGCGAGCCAAGGGCCAAGCTTGGCTGGACCGACGTGGCGAGATTCGCCGAGCTAGGCATTCCCGCCGTCAACTACGGCCCGGGCATCTCCGAGATAGCCCACACCCCGGGCGAGTACGTGGACGCGGCCCCCATCGTGGCCGCCGAGCAGGCCCTAACCGCCTGGCTGACCGACTAGAGCTTCTCGGCGCCCGCGACCGGCCTCCACGCCATCGCGCTTTCTTAGCGAGTCGGACCGCCGACACCCTTTAATCGGCATGCGTGACTTCCGTCATCTGGGCACGCTGACCGACGGGGGGCACCGGCCGTCGCCGGCCCCGCGGTCTGAAGCTCGGCAGGCGGGCGGAGCCCGTCGAGCATGATGGTGATGATGCGGGCTCTGATTGCCGGCTCGTCTCCGACGTTTTCCACCGCCCGCGATGCGCCGACCAGTACAGCCTTGAGTTCGGTGACGCCGATGTCCGGCCGGACCGCGCCGGCCCGCTGTGCTGTATGAAGCAGTCCTATCAGTGCTGCACCGAATTCTCCGGACACTTCGGAGGCTGTCGCCTGCACGTTGACCCCGGCGGTGGTCAGGGCGTCGGCGAAGGCGTTCTTCGAGGACGCCTGATCCACGACCAAGGTGAAGAAGGCGAAGAACGCTGCGCCCGGCTCCTCGCGCTCGGATAGTGCCCTGGCCTGTTCGCCGAGTCGGGTCAGCCGTCCGATGAAGACCGCTTCGAGCAGTGCCTCCTTGGTCGGGAAGTGCCGGAAGACGGTCCCGACTCCGACCCCGGCCTGCCGCGCGATCTCCTCGGTGGACACGCCGGTACCACGTTCAGCGAACACCTCATCGGCCACCTGAAGCAGCCTTGCCCGGTTGCGCCGGGCGTCCGCGCGCAGCGGCTTCGCGGGAGCGGCGTCACTCGGCCCGGTCAACACACACCGCCGGGCGGCAGTGTTCGGTAGACAAACGGAGTGATCAGTCCGTATCCTGGAAACGGAGTCACACTCCGATTATACCGGGCCGCGCTCGCCGGCCCGCGTGCGGTCACCCCTGGAGGAACCATGTCCGTGTCGGCCACCCCGCGCCAGGTCTTCGAGACCCGTACCAGCCTCATCGCCGTGGGCAGGTGGGAGGAGATCGCCGACTTGTACGCCGAAGACACCGTCGTTGAGACCCCGTTCGCCCTCCCCGTTCCCCACCGCGCCGAAGGGCGCGAGGCAGTCCGCGCGCACTTCGCCAGGTCGGGCTCCGGCGCGATCGAGATGCAGGCCGAGAACGTCCGGGTGCACGAGACCACTGACCCCGAGGTGATCGTCATCGAGTGTGACTACCGGGGACGGTTCATCCCGACCGGCCGCACGTTCGACGTCCCCAGTGTCCAGATCCTCCAGGTCAGGGAAGGACTCATTGTCTCCGCCCGCGACTTCACCAACCACGTGGTCATCGCCGCCGCGGCCGGCCAACTGCCTGCCGTGCTCGCGGCGCTCGACCCCCAGCCGGAACCGATGACTAACCCGAATGACTAACCCGCCGGTCAGGTTTGCGAGCCGGACCTGGGGGCGTATAGGTGCTGTAGCCCTGCCTTACTTCCGCAACCGACGAGTGAACTCGGGGGCATCGGCGAACTCGCCGAAGGTGTAGTAGCGGAGTGCGCTGAGGAACACGTCTTGTTGTTTTGGATCAAGAAGGTCAAGTAGATCCTGCTCGGCCTGGTGTGCCAACGCGGTCGCACGCTGGCAGACCTTGCGGCCGCGTGAGGTAAGCGTCGGCCTGCGCACCCTCCGGTCTCGCGGATCCGGAGCCCGTACAACGAGGCCCTTGGCCTCAAGGGAGTCAAGGGTCGCCGTGATCACAGATTTGTCTATTTTGACGAGCGCGGACAATTCAAGCTGGGTCATCGGCGAGGACGTCAGTGCAACCATCACGAAGTGCTCTTTGATGGTTACGCCAACCGTCTCAAGAGCGGCTTCCTTGCGCTGACCAAATCCAAGCCATGCGCGATTCAAGAGCCAATTGACGTCGCCATGCAGTGGATGTTCAGCACTTTCCATTCCGCTATACTACCGGATGCTCCAACGCGGTTGCGCTGTGCCGAGAAGTTCTCCGATACATACTGTTGTCGGCTCACTAGGTCGGGGCTACCAGCGGCCCCGGCCGTCGCCGACTCGTCGCTGCACCCTAAGCGGATCGGCAGCTTCCACCCCTCGCCGGCACTCCGGCCGCCAGCCAGGCCAGCAGACGGCCGCTGCCGAGCATGTGCTGTACTGGTCCGCCGCCATCCGGGACATCGTGCGACAGCCGATGACGGCAGCTTTCAAGATAGTCTTGACAAAGAACATCTTGCTCGATAATTTCTCTGTATGGACCTGTCGAGGAGCTAGAGGCAGGAAACCATCGTCGTGTCAGCCCCGCTCCGCGGGTGATCATCTGTGCTTGCCGTCACGAGCCATCTTCTGGTGTCCACGAAGGAGACAAAGACATGAGCGATACGAGCTCAGTCAGCACGTCACTTGCACGGCCGGTCATCCTTATCAACGGAGTGGGGTCGAACTTTGATTCGCTCTGGCGGAGAAACGGCTGGGTTGACAAGCTCGAGGCTGCCGGCCGGACCGTAATCGGAGTGGACCTTCCCGGCCACGGTGCGTCTAAAGACGCCGTGGGGCGCGACGCTGCCGATCTCATCCTCGATGAGGCAGCCAATTATGTTTTGGTCGACGCCATCGGGTTCTCCGCGGGCGCGTGGGCCCTGCTGCTCGCAGCCAGCGAGCAGCCGGCCTTGTTCGGCCGGATCGCTGTCCTGGGTGCCGCTGACAACGTGCTGACCGCTGGGATGCACTCCGGCCCCATGCAGCAGCCACTGGTCGACGCCCTGCGTTCGTCAGCGGATCCGGCGGACAATCCCATGGCGGCGATGATCCGCGCCATCATCGCTGATGCGGGCAATGATCGGGTAGCGGTGGCCAGTTACCTTGCCGCGGACAAGCGGTTCGTAACCGTTGAGGGCCTGAGCGGAATCGACGCCAAGACGCTGGTCATCGACAGCAGTGCGGACATGGCAGGGCCGTCGGATCTGGTTGCGCGAACGATTCCGAATGCGGAATACATCACCATCGACGGTGCAGACCACTTTGAAATTCCAGCCAGCGCGTACTGTCTGGACGTCATCATGTCATTCATCAACAAGGCCGGCTAATGGACGACGAACCGGATCTGGTCAGTTCCAGGCGTTTCGGCAGGGCGGTCGTCACGCCCGGCCATCCCGCAACCGCGTTGCAGCACGCCGTCACCGTAGGCGAACCCATGATGGAGCAGTTCACATCGTTGCCTATGGGCTCGCCGACCGATGATCTGCCCGTAGCTCCTTAAGCTCCCGGCATCTCGATGAGGAGACGTTAAAAATGAGCGACGACCCAGAAGTCCTAATCATTGGCGCGGGGCCGGTCGGCTTGAGCGCCGCACTCGCCCTCGGCCGCGCCGGCGTCAGGTGCCTGGTCCTGGAACGACGTAATGAATTCTCCAGATACCCGAAGGCCAACGGAGTGCACGCGCGGACCATGGAGATCTTCCGGGAGTGGGGGGTCGTCAAGCCAATCAGGGCGCTGACCGCTGGCATGCCCGACGAGGTCACTATCGCCTGGAAGACTCGCCTCAACGGTATAGAGATCGGCCAGCTCGCCGTCAGCGAGACGGACGAGATGTCCCGCGTGTTCGACGAACAATCGCCGGAGCGCATGTCGACCGTAGGGCAGCATATGTTCGAGCCGGTGCTCGCGAGGGCCGTCGGCGACCTGGGAAACGTCGCTATCAGGCTCGGGTGTGAGGTGGTTGATCTTGCTGGTGGTGACACCTCGGTCACCGTAACGTACGCCGACGCGGCCGGTGTCCGGCGCACGGTTGTCGCGCAATACGTGATCGCGGCCGACGGTATACGTAGCGTCGCTCGTCGCATTCTGGGCATCGGTGAGCATGGCGACGTTTCGCTCGGTACGGCGATTAACGTTCAGTTCGATGCCACCCTGGAGAAATTCCTGGGTGGCCAATTCATCCCGATCATCTGGATTATTAACGCTGACACCCAGGGAGCATTCATCCGTGACAGCCCCACTCGCTGGCGTTATAATTTCGAGATTCCGCCTGGGACTGACCCCGGTACGGTAACGCGCGACGGTTGCAAGAAGGAAGTCGCCCTGGCGATCGGTGAAGACGTCCCTATCCAGATTCACAACGTCTGGTCCTGGAGCCACGATCTGGCAGTGACGGACCGATGGCGGGATGGCCGCATCTTTCTAGCCGGCGATGCTGCCCATCATTTTCCGCCGCATGGTGGCTTTGGGCTAAATAGCGGAGTACAGGACGCGCAGAATCTTGCGTGGAAGCTGGTCGCCAAGCTCCGCTGGAACGCCGGGGACGGGCTGCTCGACTCGTACGAGGACGAGCGACTCCCGGTTGCCGAGTTCAACGGCGAGCAGATGATGCACAACACGCGGCAGATGGAGAAGACAGGTTTCCTGAGTCAGGACAAGAGTCTTATGTCGGTTATTGAGACCGACGAAGGAGACCAGGTACGGCAGGCTATCGCCGCGGGCATCCCTGCCCAGCGGGAGCAGCTAGCCTCGCACGGCCAGCAATTCGGATACCAGTACACGAGCGACGCAGTTGTACCGGATGGAACAGAGATCGTTCCGTCGAGCGTCGCTGATTATCGTCCGACAGCACGGCCGGGAGCGCGGGCACCTCACTCATGGGTGAAATTTCACGGCGACCGAATTTCGACGATCGACGTATACGATGGCGAGTTCATCCTCCTTACCGGCCCAGATAACGCCGGCTGGGTGCGGGCAGCAGATCAGCTTCGTGCGGAACTGGCCGCCCCTGTCAGGGTGTTCGGCTTGGGCAGCGACCTCTTGGCCGTCGATGAGTCCCTCAACGCTCTTCTCGATCGCTATGGATTGGGTCCATCCGGCGCAGTTCTCATCCGGCCAGATGGATTCGTCTGCTTCCGTTCGGCCGCCCGACCCGGAGACGAGCACGAGGCACTGGACAGCGCACTGCACCAAATCCTCGACCTGACTGACCTGGTACCGCGCCCGGGGAACGGCCGATAAGCCACCCTGCGGTCGAGCCTTGCTCACAGCCGGAGGAGGCGCTCGGCGTTGCCGTGGGCGATCTTCTGCCTGTCGGCCGGGCTGAGCGGCGCGTCCCGGAGAAATGCAGTGGCCTGGGCGTTATCGGAAAAGGGATAGTCGACCGAGAAGAGCATGCGGTCGGCGCCGAAGACCATCAGGGCACATAGCAACGGCGGCGCGGTCGTATACCCGCACGTCGTCAAGTGCACATGCTGCAGCACAGTCTCCGCCACGGTGGCGGATAGGCCCGTCGCCACCGGGGTCAGCCTTTCGTCGGCCCGGGCCAGGGAGAACGGCAGGTTTTCCCCCATGTGCCCCACGATCACCTGCAGCCTGGGGAATCGTTCGAAGACGCCGCCCACCACCATCCGCAGCACGTGCAGACCGCACTCGGCGTGCCAGCCCCAGCCGGCGGTCGCCAGCGTCCCCGCCAGCGCGGGCTCCAGGCCGGAGAAATAGGCGGCCCGCACGGCCGGCGGCGGTTCCGCCGGATGAAGGTAGACCGGTACGCCCAGGCGCTCCGCGGTGGCGAGCACTGGGCCGGCGGAGGGGTCATCGAGGAACACGCCGTGGGTCTGTCCATGGATCATTGCGCCGACGAAGCCCAGCTCCTCCACGGCCCGGCGCAATTCGGCCGCGGACGCCTTCGGGTCGCACATCGGCAGGGTCGCGAAGGCCCGGAAACGGTCCGGGTGCTCGGTGACGGCGGCAGCCATCCGGTTATTGAGGTCTCGCGACACATCGAGCGCCTGGTCAGGGTCTAGCTCTTGGACGGCATGGGCGACGGCGGAGAGGACCTGGACGT
>JAWWPV010000177.1:0-2941 GCA_033854775.1 Trebonia sp. | reverse complement strand
CGACGTTCGTGGCTCGCGTTGACCTTCTCGGTGCCGGCCCGCTGGCGGCCGCCGCGGCCGGCCCGTCCGGGGAGCGCGCGGAGCCCGAGGGGTATGTCACCGTCGCCGGTTCGCATGGCCGGATCCGTGATGAGGTGCCGGTCGGCTTCCGGGTGAAGCTGAGCCACGGGATGGTGATGACGACCGCCCTGCGGACCGGTCGCCCGGCGCGTATCAACGGTGAGCGCTTGGCGAAGGGCCCGTTTGGCGCGATCGTCGGCAGGCTTGGCCTACGGGCCGCCGTGGCCACGCCCGTTCTGGCCGGGGGACGTCACTGGGGCGTGATGGTAGCCGCGACCTCGCGGGACGACTTCCCGGCGGACACCGAGTCGCGCATGGAGGACTTCATGGAGCTCGCCGGCATGGCGATCGCTAACGCCGAAGCCGGGGAGAGACTGCGCGATCTCGCCGACACGCAGGCATCACTGCGCCGCCTGGCCATGCTGGTGGCGCGGGGCGAGACGCCCGAGGCGGTGTTCGCGGCCGTGACCAGGGAGGCGCTGCGGCATTTCGGTAACGGTAACGGCACCGCCCGGATGATCCGGTTTGAGCTTGATGGGACGGCCACGCTTGTTGCCAACGAGGGCACCACGGGCCCCCATGTGCGCGTCGGTAAGTCCTGGGAGGGCTATCCGCCGACCGGGCTGACCGCGACCGTCTTCCAGACCGGGCGGGCCGCCCGGGTCGATGACTACCGCGACATCCCGGGCGGAGAACGTTATCTCGCCGAGGGGCTACGGTCCGCGGTCGGGATGCCGGTCCACGTCCATGGCCGGCTCTGGGGAATGATCGCTGTCGGGTCCGGGCAGGGGCCACTGCCGCCCGACACCGAGCAGCGGATGACCGAGTTCACCGAGCTGACCGCGACAGCGGTCGCGAATGCGCAGAGCAGGGCTGAGCTCATGTCCTCCCGCGCGCGGATCGTCGCCGCATCGGACGAGGTCCGCCGGCGGATCGAGCGGGACCTGCACGACGGCGCACAGCAACGCCTCGTCGCGCTGGCCCTCAGGCTGCGGATGGCCGCGGAGCCATCCGCCGAACGCGGCGAACCGCGTACCGAGATTGCGGACGCGGCCGCGGAGCTGATGGGCGTGATCGATGACCTGCGGGAGATCTCCCGTGGCATCCACCCGGCGATCCTGTCCAACGCGGGTCTGCGCCCGGCGCTGCGCGCGCTGGGGCGACACTCCGTCGTCCCGGTGGAACTGGACGTCCAGGTCCCTGGTCGGCTTGCCGAGCCAGTCGAAGTCGCCGTTTATTACGTCGTCTCGGAAATGCTCGCCAACGCGGAGAAACACGCGCGCGCCTCGGTTGTCGAGGTGGGCGCGGAGGCCTCAGGCGGCAGGCTCCTGGTGCGCGTGCATGACGACGGCATCGGCGGCGCCGACCCGGTGCGGGGCTCGGGGCTGCGCGGGCTGAAGGACCGTATCGAGGCGCTGGGCGGGACGTTCTCCGTGCACAGCCCGGTGGGCTGCGGCACGACGGTGACCTGTGAGCTTCCGCTTACGGCCGGCAGCGAATTTCTGCATACACATCTTGCCGAGTAGCGACGCCGGCTCCGGATGCGACCGGCACCGAGATGGCCATGGTCAGGCCGCCGCCGGAAGTTTCCTCCGGCTCCAGCGTGCCGTGCATCGCCTCGGCCAGGCCGCGGGACAGCGTGAGCCCCAACCCGACGCCGGCGGCGCTCTCGCTGTTGCCGAGCCGCTGGAAGGCCGCGAAGATCCGGTTCCGGTCGGCCTCGGGGACGCCCGGCCCGTAGTCGACGACGCGCAGGATGACCCGGCCACCGCTGGCGCTGGCGGTCAGCAGCGGCGGCGATTCGCTAGGGGAGTACCGCAGCGCGTTCGCGGTCACGTTCGCGATGACCCGTTCCATGATCGACGGATCGACCATGATGCGGGGCAGCTCGGGCGGCATGCGCACATTGACCGCCCGTGCCCGCGGCCCGATGCCACCGAGGGTACGTGCGATGATCTCCTCCAGGTTGGCCGGCCGGGGAAACACCGGCAGCGCGCCGGCCTGTAGCCGGCTCACGTCCAGCAGGCTGGCGAGCAGATGGCTCAGTTGGCCGAGCGACTCGTCGGCGGTGGCCAGGAGCTCGTCATGATCCTCGGCCGTCAACTGGATATCGGTGGCACGTAGGCAGCTCACCGCTGCTTTCGCCGCGGCCAGCGGAGTGCGCAGGTCGTGGCTGACGGCCGCGAGCAGCGCCGTCCGCATCCTGTCGGCCTCCGCGATGGGCCTGGCCGCCTCAGATTCCACGATCGCGGCAGCCGCCTGCCCGGCGTAGCGCACGGCGTTGTCGGTCAGGAGGCCCACCACCACCGCCGCGGCGATGAAGATGGCCACGGCCGCCGCTTTCTCGATCTCGGCGATGGCGGACGTGTGCATCGGCGGGGTGAAGTAGAAGTTGAGCAGCGACCCAGCGATGGCTTCGAGCGTGGCGGGTACGAGGCCGCCGAGCAGGGCGACCGCGACGACCGCGGTCAGGACGGTGAGCACGCCGGTAGTCGGGCTCAGCTGGCCACGCAGGATGGCGAGCACGACCGCCAGCACCGGTACCAGCGCCGCGGCCAGGACATATCCGGCTAGCCTGCGCCTTAGCCGTAGGCTGGACCTGGCCGGGCCGATCAGCAACCCGTCGAATGCGCGCAGCAGCATGGCGTCCGAGGTGCGCATTCCGCTGGCTGCCATCCCGCCTCCCTCACCCAGCCCCGTGATTTATCAGCATTTCGCGGACGCCGGCCGCGATCATCGATGCCAGCGCATACTTGCGCCCCCTGCTAGCTTCAATGCACTTTTCAGTGCCGCGGGACGCATGAGGGCCCCGCGCCAGCTGGCGCCGGGCCCCCCCGAATCACGGCGCGCTACGCCCGTCATTACTGGCCGGCCCCGACCC
>JAWWPV010000176.1:0-9513 GCA_033854775.1 Trebonia sp. | reverse complement strand
CCCGCGCGAAGGCGACCGCGCCCGCCGCGCGGCACACCGGCCGCACCGTCGCGGGGACGGCGCTGTTCATCGCCGGCTTCTCCGCCGTGTTCGCCCTCACCGGGCTGGCGGTCGGCGGCCTCGGCCAGCTGTTCAGCGCGCACGACTCGCTGCTCACCCGGGTGCTCGGCGGGGTGACGATCGTGCTCGGGCTGCTGTTCTTCGGCGCGTTCGACCGGTTCATGTTCGCCGGGCGGGTATTCAAGCCGTCCGTCATGCCGAAGGCCGGGCTGGCCGGCGCGCCGCTGCTCGGCGTCCTGTTCGGCATCGGCTGGACGCCATGCATCGGCCCGACGCTGACCGCCGTGCTCGCGCTTTCCCTCCAGTCGGGCACGGCCGCGCGCGGCGCGTTCCTCGCGTTCATCTACGGGCTGGGTCTCGGCATCCCGTTCCTGATCGTGGCCGTCGCGTTCTCGCGCGTGGTCAACGTGCTCAGCTTCTTCAAGCGCAACGCCCGGCTGGTCAGCCGGATCGGCGGCGTGATGCTCGTCGCCGTCGGCCTGCTCGAGGTGACCGGCGCGTGGACCTTCGCGGTCACCTGGCTGCACACCCACTGGTTTAGCGGCTACAACCTGCCGCTGTAGGCTGGCCGGCCCTACCGGCGGGCGCCCGCCTTCGGCTTCACCGCGACCGGCTTGCGTGGCGCCTGCGGCTCGGGGCTCCGCGCCGACCGGGGCGCCGCCGCCGCCTCAAGGAACGCGGTGAGCAGGCGGGGATCGTCACCCTCCTCCGGGTGCCAGTGGACCCCGATGCCGAAGCGGTGCCCGTCCACTTCGACGGCCTCCGTGACCTCGCCGTCTGGCGACCAGCCGGCCACGGTCAGCCCCTGGCCCAGGTGGTAGGGGGCCTGGTGGTGCGCGGCCGGCACCTGCACCTGGGTGCCAAGCAGCTTGCCGAGCACGCTGTCCGCGCCGAGGATCACGTCGTGCGGCGTGTAGCGCGCCCGCGCGGCGCGGTGGCCGGGCAGGTCCTGGTTGAGCGTGCCACCGCGGGCGAGCGCCAGGACGTGCAGGCCGCGGCCGATTGCCAGGAACGGGACGTTGGCCTCCAGGGCGGCGCGCATCAGCGCGAGCTCGAACCGGTCCCTGCGGCGGTCCGGCTCGTCGGACGTCTCAAGCCGCTCCTGGTCGTACAGGCTGGGGTCCATGTCCCTGCCCCCGCTGAACACCAGGCCGTCGAAGGACTCGATGTAGGCGGCCACGGACGCGGGCGGCACGGGCGGGACCATGACCGGGGCGCCGCCGGCGCGCTCCACCGCGCGGGTGTAGCTGAGAGGTGAGATCGCGGCCTCCCGGATCCAGTCCCCCCACCGAGCGGCGTCAAGCTCGCTGGTGATGCCGATGATCGGGCGGCCCATCGAGGTCCTCCTGTTCGCTGCGCATGCAGAGGCACTGAAGCCGGTCCGCGGCCCCCGCCCCGGCTTAGGGACATTCTTCCTGACAAGCCGGGTTTCTGACGGGACGATGACGTATTTGTCAGCTCATCTTCAGTGCGCTGATCGACGGTTACCCACTGTAGCGGGCCGGAGCCACGCCCAGCAGGCCCATGGTGCGCTATGAGACACTGACGGTGGCGCCCAGGAGTACTGGACCGTGCTGACCGATCCCGCCGGGCGCGAGTACTGCCTGGTCGCCCGCGATCCCGCCTAACCCGCGCCGCGGCACCGCCTGGCTGCCTGGCCGGCGTCGTCATCGGCCGAGGCGGTGGCCGGCATCGGCGCAGTGCACAAGAATGGGGCGGACAATCCACGTTCGCAGGTACGGTGTGGGATCCCCGGCGGAGGCCATTGTGGTACTTTCCGGTGAAATCGCTGCCCGGCGTGGCGTTGCTCTTGCGTGCCCGGCGGCCTTGATCGATGGCGACTGAAAGGTTTCTATTAGTGCGGTGGGCGGCACCGGCGATTCGCGCTGGGGGGCAAGCGGACGCCACTGAAGAGCCGGGGGAATCCGGCGAGAAGAAGCGTGGCCGGAACTGGCGGACCCCTGGGCCGGTGCTGCAGGGGCTTATTGCTTTCGTGATCTACCTGGTCGGCATGGTCGTGGGGCTGGCGCAGCCGCTGCTGCCGCACCTGGACGTGCCATATGTCCAGCAGGGCCAGGTAGACGCGAACTTCTATGTCTGGGGCATGGCCTGGTGGCCCTACGCCATCACCCACGGGCTCAACCCGCTGTACTCGCACCAGATCTGGGCGCCGGGCGGGGTCAACCTGGCCTGGGTGACCACCACGCCCACGGTGTCCCTGCTCATGTGGCCGGTCACGGCCGCGGTGGGGGCGGTCGCGTCGCTCAACCTGACGCTGATCCTCGCTCCGCCTGCCTCGGCCTGGGCGGCGTTCATCCTCTGTCGCCGGCTGACCGGCAAATTCTGGCCGGCGCTGCTCGCCGGGGCTGTCTTCGGCTTCTGCGACTACGAGATCTCCCACGAGGCCTCGGGGCAGCCCAACCTCTCCGTGACGCTGCTGCTTCCGCTGATCGCCTACCTCGTCCTGCGCTGGTGGGACGGGTCGCTGAGCCGGCGGGCCTTCCTGATCTGGACGTCGCTCGCGCTGGCCGCCGAGTTCTACACGTTCCTCGAGGCGTTCGCCGACCTGACCCTGATCGCGCCCCTCGCCCTGGTCATCGGTTACCTGGTCGCGGCGCGGGACGTGCGGCCCAAGGTGGTCCGGCTGGCCGTTGACTCCGCGATGGCGTATGTCGGCGGCCTCGTGCTGGCGGCGCCGTACTTGTTCTACGCGCTGCTCAACACGCCGCAGTCGTTCCATCAGCAGTCGACGGCGTACTGGGTGGACCTGGTCGGCGTGGTCGTGCCGCGGGGGCCGGAGCAGCTGTTCACGCCGCTGGGACCAGAGCCGAACCGGCTGCTCGGGATGAGCTGGCTGGCGGGGGTGGCCGGCTACGACCGCACCCCCACCATCTACGTGGGCGTGCCGCTGCTGGTGCTCTTCGTGCTCGTGGCTGTCTTCCACTGGTCCAACCGGCTGATAAGGCTGCTGGTCTCGCTGTACGTGGTCATCTTCCTGCTCGCCCTCGGCCCCAAGCTGGTGATCGACGACAAGATCGTCGCGACCCTGCCGTGGGGTTACATCTGGAGCCTGCCGCTGCTGAACAGCGCGGAATCCCAGCGGCTCATGGACTTCGGCCAGCTCGTCCTCGCGCTGGTCATGGCGATCTGGCTCGCGCACGTGAGCGCGAGCAAGGTGGCGCTGGCGGCCCGCTGGGGCCTGGCCGGGCTGTCGCTCTTCGCGATCTTCGCGAACCTGCCCACGTTCGCCTCGGTGGTGACCCCCCAGGCCACGACCTGGAAACAGGCGGATCCCGGCCTCCCGCTCAGCGACGAGGTGCCGGCGTTCTTCGCCCAGGGCCTCTACCGGCAGTACCTGCAGCCGGGGGAGAACGTGGTGATCCTCTCGCACCGGGGCAATGCGATGCTGTTGTTCCAGGCCGGAACCGGCTTCTACTTCAACGTCGCCGGCGGGTTCATCAACGCGTCGCTGAACCCGGACGGGAGTGCGTGCCCGACGTCGAAACCGGTCCAGAACGGGGTGCCGTGCCAGGTGCAAGCCCTCAGCTCCCTCCCCCCGTCGGTCGGCAGGCAGCGGGTCGCGGCGTTCAAGGCCTATGTCAAGCAGGCCCACATCGGCGCGATCATCGTCGAGCAGGCCTGGGCGGAGCAATCGATGTACGCCGTCGGCAAGAACGGGATCGACTTCAAGCCCACCACGGTCGGCGGCGTGACGATCTTCCAGGTCCCGAAGAACGACCAGTGAGTCCGAGGTTTACGTGCTGCCATGGGCGCCCGCCGGCGCGGGGCGCTGTTAGAGGTGGACGCTGCCGGAGATCAGCGTGTGCGTGCCGCCGCCGATCCAGACCGCGCCATCGGCGTCGGCGGTGACGTGGACGCGGCCCCGCCGGCCGAGCGCGGTCCCCTGGCTGGCTGTGTAGGGGGCGGTCGCCTTGCCCGACGACAGCAGCCACATGGCGAGCGAGGCGTTGAGCGACCCGGTCACGGGGTCCTCGCCGGTGCCGCCGATGAGCGGGGTGAAGGCGCGGACCTCGAACGCCGCGGGCGAGCCGGGCGGGTACGGGCCGAAGACCCCGATGTCCCGCGATGTCACGCCGGGCGCCAGGGCGAGCACGGCGTCCGCGCTCGCCAGCTCGACGGCGACCCAGCCCGGGCCGTTGTCGGCCCACCGGGCGTCGACGATGTCCTCGCGCTTGATGCCGAGCGAGGCGGCGATCTCGTCGAGCACCGGCTCGTCGACCGGCCCGGAGCGGATCAGCGGGGGTGCCCTGAATGCCAGGTGGCCGTGCGGCGAGCGGCGGATCGGGACGAGGCCGACACCGCACTCCTGGATCACCACGTCCTGCCTGGCCGGCGGGCCGCCCGCCTCAAGCCAGGCGTGCGCGGAGCCGAGCGTGGGGTGCCCGGCGAAGGGCAGCTCGCGCTCCGGGGTGAAGATGCGCACCCGGTAGTCGGCGCGCTCGTCGGCTGGCGCGAGCAAGAACGTCGTCTCGGAAAGGTTCGTCCAGTTGGCGAACCGCCGCATCTCCTCGTCGGTAAGGTCATCGGCGCCGTGGACCACCGCGACGGGATTGCCGAGGAAGAACTCCTCGGTGAATACGTCGACCTGCCGGAAATGCCGGTGCACACTTTCATCCTAGCCGTCGAACGGCGGAAAGGATCTTCCCGTCCTGTCCCGAACGGGCTACCTTACCGCCATGCACGGGTACGACCGGGGGGATGATCACGAGCACAGGCGCGCAGGGGACGGGGCGCTGAGCCGGTGGACCTGAACGGGGTCACCGAGTTCGCGTCGGCCACGGATGCCACGTGGCGGGACGGTGACGCCTGGCTCGGCGGTGGTACCTGGCTGTTCTCCCAGCCGCAGCCGCGGCTCACCCGGCTGCTTGACCTGCACGCCTTCGGCTGGACCCCGGTGGAGGAATCCGGGGACGGCGTCCTGATCGCCGCGACCTGCACGCTCGCGGAACTCGCCCGCTGGCCGCTCGCCGCCTCGCGCTACGCGCCCGCCGCCGTGCTCGCCCGGCAGTGCTGCCACGCGCTCCTCGGGTCCTTCAAGGTGCACAACGTCGCCACCGCCGGCGGGAACATCTGCCTGTCGCTGCCCGCCGGCCCCGTGACCTCGCTCACCAGCGCCCTCGACGGGGCAGTGCTGCTACGCGGTCCGGGCGGCGGGCGCAGAAGCATGCCGGTCACCGAGTTCATCACCGGCGACGGCCGCAACGGGCTCCGTCCGGGTGAACTGCTCACCCACGTCTGGCTGCCGTCCGCGCCGCTGTCCGCCAGGACGGCGTTCCGGCAGCTGTCGCTGTCCCCCGCCGGCCGGTCCGCGGTCCTGGTCATCGCCCGCCGCGACCCGGGCGGGCAGGCCGTCGTCACCGTCACGGCATCGACGCCGCGCCCCGTCCAGCTCCGCTTCCCGGCCCCGCCGACCCCGGCCGAGGCCCTGGACGGGCTGGACGCGGCTGCCCCGGAGTACCTCGACGACATGCACGGCAGCGCCACCTGGCGCGCGGCCATGACCCGGCGCCTCGTCGCGGAAGCCCTCGGGGAACTCGCCGGATGAGGGTCAACGGCGATCCGGTGACCGGCGAGCCGCGGCCCGGCCAGTGCCTGCGGACGTTCCTGCGCGAGCGGGGATGGTACGGCGTCAAGAAGGGCTGCGACGCCGGCGACTGCGGCGCGTGCACGGTGCACGTCGACGGGGTCCCGGTGCACAGCTGCGTCTACCCCGCGGTCCGCGCGCGCGGCCGGGAGGTCACCACGATCGAGGGCCTGGCGGCCACGGCACATGAAGGGGCCGCGCCCGGCGGGGGCGACGGCCACCCGGTCCAGGCCGCGTTCCTCGCCGCGCAGGGGTTCCAGTGCGGCTTCTGCACCCCGGGCATGATCATGACCACGGCGGCGCTGACCGAGGAGCAGAGGGCGGACCTGCCCCGTGCGATGAAGGGCAGCATCTGCCGGTGCACGGGCTATGGCGCGATCGCGGACGCGGTCCGTGGTACCGCGCGGATCATCCCGAACGAGTGCGGCGCTTCGCCCATCGGCCAGGGCGTTGGCGCCCCGGCCGGGCCGGCCGTGGTCACGGGCGCGGCCCGGTTCACCTGCGACCTCGCCCCCGACCAGGCGAACGGCGAGGAAACGACCGTGGACGGACGGGTACGCACGGACGAGCACCTGCCGCCGGAGCCGCCCTTGCACCTGAAGCTCGTCCGCGCTCCGCACGCGCATGCCCGGATCCGGTCGATCGACTGGTCCGAGGCACTCCGCGTGCCCGGTGTCGTCGCGGTGCTCAGCTACGAGGACTCCCCCGCGACGCGGTTCTCGACCGCACGGCATCACAATCCCGGCGACGACCCTCATGACACGCTGGTCTTCGACCGGACGGTGCGGTTTCACGGGCAGCGGGTCGCGGCCGTGGTCGCGGAGACCCTCGCGGCGGCCGAAGCAGGCTGCTCCCTCGTCGCGGTCGATTACGAGATTCTCCCCGCGGTCACGAACCCGGGTGCCGCGATGGCGCCCGGCGCGCCGCGGCTGCATCCGGACGTCGTGTGCGCCGAGGTGCACCGGATCTCCGGTGATCCCGAGTCGGGGTTCGCGGCGGCCGACGTGGTGTTCGCGGGGACCTTCCGCACGCAGCGGGTGCAGCATGTCGCGCTTGAGACGCATGCCACGATCGGCTGGCTCGACCGCACCGTGACTGAGAGCACTGATCCGGCCACGAGGGGACGGCTGGTGCTGCGGACGTCGACGCAGGTGCCGTTCCTGACCCGCGACGAGCTGTGCCGGGTCTTCGGGCTTGAGCGGGACCAGGTCCGGGTGGTCGCCGCGCGCGTCGGCGGCGGGTTCGGCGGCAAGCAGGAGCTGCTCACCGAGGACGTCGTCGCCCTCGCGGTGCTGCGCACGGGGCGCCCCGTCCAGCTGGAGTTCACCCGCGAGGAGGAGTTCACCGCGGCGACCACCAGGCACCCGATGGACGTCACCGTCAAGGCCGGCGCGACCAGGGACGGGACGCTGACCGGGCTCGCGCTCGACGTCACGGCCGACACCGGCGCGTACGGCAACCACGGCCCGGGGGTCGTGAACCACGCGGTCGAGGAGGCGGTTACCGCCTACCGCTGCGTCAACAAGCGGGTCGACGCGCGCGCCGTCTACACGAACACCGTCCCGGCGGGCGCGTTCCGCGGCTACGGGCTCTCGCAGACGGTGTTCGCCGTCGAGTCCGCGATCGATGAGCTCGCGCGGCTGTGCGAACTCGACCCGGCGGAGTTCCGCCGCCGCAACCTGATCCGTGCGGGCGACGCGCCAGACAACGCCAGCGGCGAGCCCGGGGTGGTGTCTACCGTGAGCCTCGGCGCGGGCGAGTGCCTGGACCTCGTCGAGAAGGCCCTGGCGAGCGGGCGGGGCGAGGACGCGCCCGAGGGGTGGCAGACCGGGACGGGGCTCGCGGTCGCGCTGCTTGACACGGTCCCGCCGGGCGGCCACCCGGGGCGGGCCATGGTCGCGGAGCGACCGGGAGGAGGGTATGCCGCATTCGTTGGGACGGCTGAATTCGGCAATGGGACAACCACCGTCCACCGGCAGCTCGTCGCGGACGTGCTGGGGTGCGAACCTGCCGATGTGCTTGTGTTCTCTTCCGACACCGACCGGAGCGGGCACGACACCGGGGCGTACGGTTCGACGGGGATCGTGGTCGCGGGGACCGCGGCCGTGCGGGCGGCGCGGGCTCTCGCGGAGGCGATCGCGGCGCGGGCGGAGTCCGGTGCCGATGACGGGAAGCTGCTTGAGGCCGAGGGGTTCTGCGACGGGTTGTCCCGGTCGGTGTCCGCCACCGCGCAGGGCTTCCGCGTGGCGGTCTGCCCGGGCACCGGGGCGGTCCGGATCCTGCAGTCGGTGCAGGCGGTGGACGCGGGGACGGTACTGAACCCGGTGCAGCTGCGCGGGCAGGTAGAGGGCGGCGTCGCCCAGGCCCTCGGGGCGGCGCTGTTCGAGGAAGTCAGGATCGCGGCCGACGGGGTCGTGACGACGCGGGCGCTGCGGGAGTACCACGTGCCGGTGCTGGCCGACCTGCCGCGGACCGAGGTGCTTTTCGCCTCGTCCGGCCGTGACCCGTACGGGCCGCACGGGGCGAAGCCGATGAGCGAGGCGCCGTTCAACCCGGTCGCGCCCGCGCTGGCCAACGCGGTGCGGGACGCGACCGGGGTGCGGCTCACGGCGCTGCCGCTGCGCCGGGACGTCGTCTACGACGCGCTGCGCAAGTCACCGAATACCGAATGAGCCCAATACCGAATGAGGAGTCCAGTGGTCCATCTTGGCGCTAACCGGTACGGCAAGGCGGAGGTCCGGCTCGTGCGGGTCACGCGGGGCGCGGGGCCTAGCGGCGAGGACCTGCTCCGTGACTGGAACATCTCCACGTCCCTGTCCGGCGACCTAGCGGACTCGCACCTGACCGGGTCCAACGCGAAGGTGCTGCCGACCGACTCGCAGAAGAACAAGGTGTACGCCCTCGCGAAGGAGCTGGGCGGTGACGTGGAACCGGAAACGTTCGGGCTTGAGCTCGGGTCGTTCTTCGTGTCCTCCCAGGAGCCGATCACGCGGGCGCGGGTGTCGGTCGAGGAGTACGGGTGGACGCCGATTGGGGCGACGGGGTACTCGTTCGCGCGCTCCGGTGACCTGGTGCGGACAACGGCGGTGCACGTCGACGCTGTCCTCGGGACGTCGGTCGTGTCGGGGCTGAAGGACCTGACGGTGCTGAACACGACCGCGTCGGAATTCTGGGGGTATCCGAAAGACGCGTACACGACGCTGCCGGAGACCAGGGACCGCATCCTGGCCACGTCGGTGCACGCCTCCTGGCGGTTCCGGCCGGACGCGGTCGCCGCCGGGGTCGACTGGGGCGCGGCGTTCTCGCTGGCCAAATCGACGATCCTGGAGACGTTCTCCGGCACCTACACGTACTCGCTCCAGCAGGCGCTTCTGGGGATCGGCGCGGCCCTGCTCGCCGCGCTGCCGTCGGTCTGCGAGGTGCGGCTCGCGCTGCCGAATAAGCACCACTACCTGGTGGACCTGGCGCCGTTCGGGCTGTCCAACGAGCGCGAGGTGTACCTGGCCGGTGACCGCCCTTACGGGCTGATCGAGGGAACCGTCCTCGCCGACGACGCCCCGGATGACGGCCTCGCCTGGGACTAGCCCCGCCGGGACCCCCACGGGTGATGACGGCAGGACGACGGGACTCGTCACGGCTCGCTTGCCTAGCGCTCCGCGCTTCTTGCTGTTATCAGCCTGATGTCCATGATCATGGACCTGGCCATTTGGGCGCTCCGCGCTTCTTGCTGTTATCCGAGCGAGCGGCGCTTCACTCAGCCGCAGAGGCCGATGGTTGTGGCAACGAGCCGCCCATGGGCGGCTCGTTGCCACAACCATCGGCCTCTGCGGCTGAGTGAAGCGCCGCTC